>NZ_JAEQCX010000114.1:0-44128 GCF_020738035.1 Microcoleus sp. PH2017_28_MFU_U_A | reverse complement strand
CCCAAAATCCCTTTCTTGCCGTAAAAGAGCTGATGGATGGGTGAAAAAATCAACAATTCTACTCCTTGGGACACAGGGAGTCTGCCGGAAAAGATAAGTGATTATCTTGCTAGTTAGGATCACCTTCGGGTGAGTGAAACCTACGGAGGGAGGATAAGACCAGCTTAGAGATGGCTCGCGTCGAGGCTCTCCCGTTGAAAGAGGAAGCCCGCACTCTATTTGTTTACAAAATGAGTGTCGGGTATGTCACGCCTTTAAGGCTTTGCGGGTATGGTACCAAGCTGCCATGCCCATCACTGGAACTAAAAAGCCCAAACTCAGCAGCACGATCCGCAAGCCGAGGTCATCCGATCCCACGGCTTTGCTGACAGCATCCGTCAGCGGGCCGGTCAGTGCTAAAGGCAAGCTGAGAGCAATATTAATCGCATTGTTCTCCAAGCCAAAGACTTTTCCCCGCATGGATTCGGGAGTTTTTTCTTGAATCAAAGCTTGCATCGGGCCGTTAATTAAGGAAGCGCCAAAACCGAACAGAGCACTCAATCCGAATCCCAGCCAAAGCTGTCTGACAAAGGCAAACATTCCCAACACAAAACCCATCATTACGAAACCAATTAATGGCAAAGGTTTGTTGTGCATTCGATCGCCCCAGTGGCCCAAAAACGCCGCGCCGAAGACCATTCCGATGCCCGCAGCAGCCAGCAAAAACCCAAATTGAGTTTCTTTGAGACCTATTTTGCCCGAAAGTGCGATCGCCAGAACTTGCAGCGCCGCAAACACCGAATACAAAATCGTCAACTGCACCATCGCGTTGCTAATCAGGCGATTGTGCTTCAAATACCGCAAACCTTCTTTAAAGTCTTGCCAAGGATGAACATTTTTGCCACTGCTACCGCCGCGATTTTCTTTAATGTGCATCAAGTAGAGCAAACCTGCTGAAATCAGGTACAACCCGCCCAGAAAAAACTCTTGAGAAGCTGGCCCGTAGCTGTGTTTGAGCCAAGTAAATATCGGTTCGCCGATCGTCATTCCGACAATTATCCCGCCCATTGTGGACGAGGCGAACAGAGCATTTGCCGACATCAGTCCCTCTCGCCCCACAGCCAGCGGGATTGCCGCCGCCTCTGCGGGAGCAAAAAATTGCGTTACGGTAGACACTAAAAACGTGAGTACCAACAACACCACAAAAGTTTTGGGCAAAAACGGCAAAGATCCAATCAACACCGCTCGGATCGCGTTGCAGCCGATCAGCATTTGCTTTTTGGAAAAGCGGTCTACCACGATACCGGCCGCCGAACCAAAGACGATCGCCGGTAGCGTGTAGGCGATCATCACCGCTGACAGCATCGAATTTTCCGAATGCTGCCAAGAAACGGGCCAGGGTCGGTAGTCGCCTGTTTTCAGCAGAATAATCAGCAATACGTAAAAGATTTTATCCGCCACTTGGGCCAACAACTGGCCAGTCCACAAGGTGAGGAAGGGGCGATTTCTCAGTAGGGCATCAAGCCCGCTGCGGTCAGGGGGAGGGCTAGCTGGGTGCATAGGAATAGTTTAACTGACCGCTTCTGGCAATTATAGTTTTCAGCAATACGTGCAAATCTGACTTGTGCAAAGCGGAAACCGGCGAAAAATCCTGTCTCCTGTGTTCTTTTTCTGTTTTAGCAGATCGGCGACTCTGGGCTTGGGTCTTTTTCACTTTACCGCGATCGGCTCCACACGGCCACCACCGCCGGAAAATCAGGGAATGTTGTTAAATGTTGACCTGCATTATTTCATCGGGAGTACAACATAAGGTAATATATTTGACAAAATAGTTGCTGTTGGCAGTGATCTTAAAAGATGTCACGCCGATTAAGTAATATAACGAACGTAGTAATGTTAGGAGTGAGAAACTTGAAAAAGGTTGAAGCTATTATTCGCCCGTTTAAACTTGACGAAGTGAAAATCGCACTCGTCAATGCTGGGATTGTGGGGATGACTGTTTCTGAAGTTAGAGGTTTTGGCCGTCAGAAGGGCATGACAGAACGCTATCGCGGTTCTGAGTACACTGTTGAGTTCTTGCAAAAGCTCAAGGTCGAGATTGTTGTCGAAAACGATCAGGTTGACATGGTGGTTGATAAAATTATCGCTGCTTCCCGCACGGGCGAGATTGGCGACGGCAAGATTTTCATTTCCACCGTAGAACAAATTATCCGCATTCGGACGGGAGAAAAGAACCTGGAGGCAATCTAGAATACTGGGGAATTGGGAATGGGGAATTGGGAATGGGGCATTGGGCATTGGGCATTGGGCATTGGGCATTGGGCATTGGTAATCAATCACAAATAACCAATAACTAATAACCCATAACAACTGACTTCTTCCTTCTTCCTTTTTCCCTCCGAAATTACTTGACTAATGACTTCATTTGTGGTAATAAAGCCTGGAATGCTTGACCGCGATGGGAGTGCGATCGCTTAATTTCGGGTGTCATTTCGGCAAAACTCTGTTGCTGTGCGGGTACGTAAAAAATTGGGTCATACCCGAAACCTCCCGTACCGCGAGGAGAGTGCAGGATTTCGCCGCGACAAATTCCTTCTACTTGCAGGGCAATTGTACCGTCGGGACGGGCGATCGCGATCGCACACACAAATTGTGCACCCCGGTTCTGTTCGGTTCCCAATTCTTTGAGAAGCCGAGATATCCTGTCAGCATCGGTTTTTCCGTAGCGCGCCGAGTAAATCCCAGGTTGACCGTCGAGTGCATCTACCATTAAACCAGAATCATCGGCGATCGACCATTCACCGATCGCTTTGGCAATTTCCGAAGCTTTCAAACAAGCATTAGCGATAAAAGTCTCGCCAGTTTCTTCTATTTCCAACTCTGCCGGCTTCAGTTGCAACTCCCATCCCAAATCCTGAAGATAAACCTGCATTTCCTTAACTTTGCCAGGATTGCCCGTAGCCACAACTAGCAATTTATTATTTGTCATTATTTCTGTTAAAAATTACGGATCTATCTTAACAAAAGATTGGTGAAACGGCTGCAACAAAATTCCCAAAATCTTATCAACGTCTTGAATATAATATTCGATCTGATCGATATAAACAGTAGTTTCCTCCAAAATCAAGAATTTCCAGTTAGTACCCGTTGTCACCGCGCCGTAAATGCGATCGATCTCAGTGTCTTGATTTTGATTAAAAGATTGAGCCGCCACCATTGCTGCAACACATTGACCCAACCCGCCCATAATATCTTCTTTTTTTGCCTCAAAAATTGTTACAACCGGAGCGCTGATGAATAATTGTTCTGGAGAACCGCTCATGATATAATCGCAAAACCCTTGCAAACCTCTTTCTGGATCGACTATAAAATCTTTACCTGAGAAAAGAGAAACTCGTTTGTTTAACATTCGCCTAACTTCTGCCAAAATCGGAGCAATTAAAAATTCCGATCGAGCTTTTTGAGTTGATATGAAAGTTGCGAGTGGCACATAATCGATGAGAAGTGTTGTTAATATTTCTGATGGTGTAACAGGTTCTGTGTCTGCAAATAAATTGCGCGTTTCATCTAAAGTTAATCCAAAATCTTTTTTGACTCTCGCAAGGCTGAAATCGCTGTATGCCATTTGCTTTTATACCAATTATTAAAAACTCTTACAACATTCTTCCGTAGGGTGTGGATCTCTTAAAAATCTCTGCATAAAAATCAACTGTTCGAGTGGCGACGCACCTTACACAATTGTTGAATAAACAAGCACGAACAATTATTGTGTATCAAGCTTTGTCAGGTGCGCTGCTTTAAGATTGTTTGTCTAATTTAGAGATTTTTAATGGCGGCACATCCTGCAATACTTTTGATTTATGAATAAGAAAGATTTTTTTGAACCACAGAGGCCGCAGAGAACACAGAGAAAGAGAGGTTTCATATTAATTCATCCGCGTTTATCTGCGTTTATCTGCGGTGGCAAACTCTTCTCAATTCTGTGCCCAACTCTTCGCCCAATTCAAGTTTTGCATCACCTCTTTCAAGGTCGCAGCTTCCGAATACAACCGCAACACTGGTTCAGTACCGCTAAACCGAATTAACAGCCAACTTCCGTCAGCCAAACGGAATTTATATCCGTCAACTTTGTTGCAATCTACAACTGCTTTCCCCGCTATTTCTGTGAGAGGTTGATTTTGCAGCAGCGACAGCAAACGCGCTCTTTCTGCCATGCTTGCTAGATGCAAGTCAATGCGATCGTAAGCTGAAGTAAAATTAGTTTCTGTTTGCAGTCGGCGATAGATGTCGCTCAAATCTTCCCCGGATTTGACAACGGCTTCTAGCAAGTACAGCGCCGATAGCAACGCGTCTCTTTCGGGTATGTGGGTACCGTAGCCGATTCCGCCGGATTCTTCGCCGCCGACTAGGACTTGGGTGGTTAACATTCGATCGGCAATATACTTGTAACCGATCGGCGTTTCAAACAATGGTAAGCCATAAAGTTCGGCAATTTTGGGCATGATGTCGGAACCGCTGACGGTTTTGATGACTTCTCCGGTGAAGCCGCGCCGTTTGGCTAAGTGTTCGATTAATATAGGAACTAGGATTTGAGAACTCAGAAAGTTGCCATTACCGTCAACCGCAGCAATTCGATCGCTATCTCCGTCAAATACAAATCCGATCGACAAACCAGATGCTTTTCGCTGGTGAGTCCGCATGACGCGGAACAACTGCGACAGGTAGCGCGGCAAAGGTTCCGGTGCACCGCCACCAAACAGCGGATCGCGATCGCTGTTGACTTCCTGCACTGTTTCTTCTAATATTTGAGCTAATCCGCCCGCCGCTGCGCCGTGCATTACATCTACAAATACTGTGATTTTCCCGGATGCGATCGCCCCCTTAATCGCTTCAATATCCACCATTTCCCGCAAGGTTTTGCAGTAAGCCGGCCAAGGATTGAAACTTTCCAATTTTCCGGGAGTTGCTGAAAGTGCCGCCGGATTTTCGAGTTTTGCTTCTATCTGTTGCGTAACTTCGGGCGAAACTGAACCGCCAAATCCGCCCTTGACTTTTAATCCTAAATATGCGCCTGGATTGTGGCTGGCTGTCAGGACGATCGCACCTAAAGCATTTAATTGTTTGGCAGCTAAACTAAAAGCCGGAGTTGGGGCGTAGGATTCGCTGAGGAGCACGTCAAATCCGGCGTTTTGGACTGCCTTAGCTGCTGCGAGGGCAAAATCTTCAGCCAGAAATCGGCGATCGTAACCGACAATTACAGTGCCGCTACTGGCATTATTGCCGCCGGTTTGTGCGAGAACTTGTGCTGCTAGGGGAGCTACCAACGCTACGCGATCGAAGGTAAAATCGTCAGCAATGATGCCGCGCCAGCCATCTGTACCGAATTTAATAGGATTCATCGTTTAGTCACAAGCCATAAGTCACTCGTCTATTTTATGAGCTTATTTGGCGATCGTCAGTCTATTTTAGATTTTAGATTTTAGATTTTAGATTTTCTTGCAGCCTTGAATCTGGCAGCTTGAACAAGACTCTAAAATTTGGGGAGCTCCTTTTAACGAGTGTACCTGGCACGGTACCGGTTTTGGGGCTGCTTAAAAGTCATCATTAGTCAGCAGTAAGCAGTCATCAACCGACAACTGACAACCGACAACCGACAGTTGACAACTGACAACTGTCAACCGACAACTGTCAACTGTCAACCGACAACTGTCAACTGTCAACTGTCAACTGTCAACTGTCAACTGTCAACTGTCAACTGTCTAAAAGAATGCCGGTTGGTGGCGGATCAAATTCAGGAATTCTTCGCGAGTTTTTTGTTCCTCCTGAAACACGCCCAACATCGCACTCGTCACTGTCCAAGCACCGGGTTTTTGCACGCCCCGCATCGTCATGCACATATGGCTGGCTTCCATTACTACAGCCACTCCCTGTGGTTCCAATATTGTCTGAACTGCTTCGGCAATTTGGCGCGTCAAACGTTCTTGTACCTGCAATCGTCGGCTGTACATTTCGACAATTCTCGCTAGTTTGCTCAGTCCCACTACTTTTTGGTTGGGAATGTAAGCGACGTGAACTCGACCCATAAATGGCAGCATATGGTGTTCGCACATACTGAAGGCGCTGATATCTCGCACCAGTACCATTTCGTTGTGACCTTCGTCAAAGATAGCGCCGTTGAGGAGTTCTTCGAGGGATTGACTGTAACCGCTGGTGAGAAACCGCATTGCTTCTGCTACCCGCTTCGGGGTTTTGAGCAATCCTTCGCGTTCGGGATCTTCTCCTATTCCCAGCAGCATCGTCCGAACGGCTTCCATCATTTCTTCCTGACCTATTTCTGAGGTTACCGGAACGTTGGATTCTTGACCGTGGGAGGAATTGCGATCGGGTCGAGTGGCGATGCGGGGCAAGTTGTTATCGGCGGTTGCGGGCTGTTTCATGGTGTCAGTTGAGATTGAGTTTGAGCCGTTCGTACCGTTATTCGATGCAATTGTCATAAAAAGTTGGTGTGAGGATGAATCTATTTTCGATTTTCGATTTTCGATTCGGCATATACCTATCGATTTTCGATTTTCGATTGAGGGATAGAACGAGAGATTTAAAGATTGTTGAATTCGATAAAAATCCAGCTTTCTACAATCTCAAGTTCACAAAACTCCGGCGTTGGACATGAGCGTGATTTCTTCAATGACTGCACTTGTCGGTAACTGAACTGCGTGCAGGATTGATTGGGCGACGATTTCTGGAGTTAACATCGCGCTGCGATCGAAATCGGCTTGGACGCTCTCTGTGTCCCACATGGGAGTGTTGACAGAACCCGGACAGATGGCTGTGACGCGAATTCCGCCAGCCCGTTCTTCTGCGGCTAATGTCTTGGATAAAGCCATGAGACCGAATTTGCTGACGCAGTACGCTCCCCAGTTGGGGAAGGTTTGGGTGCCTGCGATCGAGGAAACGTTGATGATGATTCCCGATCGCCGATCGCGCATTCCCGGCAAAATTCCTAAAATACACTGCCAAACGCTAGTAAGATTCAGGTCTAGAACGTTCTGCCAGTCGGCTAGGGGCGTTTCGGTCAATGAGCCGGTGTAGCCCATGCCAGCGCTGTTGACCAGGATATCTACGGGGCCGAATTGAGCTGCGATCTCGCTGATGCCGCTTTGCACTTGCTCAATTTTTGCCAAGTCTAAGGGATAAGCTTCTGCTTTCACTCCGAATTCTCGGGCTGCTGTGGCAACGGCTTCTAGGTTTTCTGACTCTCGGCTAACTAAGGCCAGATTTATGCCAACGGCAGCGAACCCTAGAGCAGTTGCTTTGCCAATACCGCTGCTGGCTCCGGTAATCAGAGCCTGCTTTGTTGTTCGATCGTTCATTAAATTTCCTGATACTTTCGCTCGGCAACTCTCTCAAGCGTTACAGCCTTCTTCGGCAAATTAGAAAGCTGTTTGCCACGGGTGAACACAGTTAATTATGAAATTAACATTAAGAACTGTTAAGCCGATGTCATCTGAAAAATTATAACACTGCTGACAGATTCGCAGAATGGTGAGTTGTGAGTTATGAGTTTGAAGTTAAGAGATTTTTAACTCATAACTAATAACTATGAATTCGTCGGCTCAAGCAACCTTTTCAGTGAACACACCGATGTCGCGGAATTTTTGATACCGGAGATCGCGTCGCTGCTGGCCGGTGAGCTGTGTCAGTTCTGCTAAGTTTTCCAACAAAGCTCCTTTGAGCATAGCCGCAGCTTTCAGGGGATTGGAGTGCGCGCCACCAACGGGTTCGGGTACTATCTGATCCAGAACGCCGAGGTTTTTCAAATCCCAGGAAGTAATTTTGAGGGCTTCGGCGGCTAAGTTGGCTTTACCGGAGTCTTTCCAGAGGATGGCCGCACAAGCTTCGGGGGTGGCTACGGTATACACGGAATGTTCTAACATTAACAGCCGCTCGCCGACGCCGATGCCCAATGCGCCCCCGGAACCGCCTTCGCCGATGACAGTGCAAATAATCGGAACGTCGAGGCGAAACATTTCTCGGAGGTTGCAGGCGATCGCCTCTCCCTGTCCGAGCTGTTCGGCTTCTAAGCCAGCCCAAGCCCCCGGAGTATCGATAAAGGTGAAAATTGGCATACCGAAGCGATCGGCGTGTTCCATCAACCGCAGGGCTTTGCGGTAGCCGCCGGGAGCTGCCATCCCGAAGTTGCGGGCGATATTGTCTTTGGTGTCGCGTCCTTTTTGATGGCCGATGATGACTGTAGGGCGCCCGTCTATGCGGGCAATTCCGCCGACGAGGGCGGGGTCGTCTCCCCCGCGCCGATCGCCGTGGAGCTCGATCCACTCGTCGCTAATTGCCTGAATGTAGTCGAGGGTGCTGGGGCGGCGCGGGTGACGGGCGAGTTGCAGCCGCTGCATAGGGGACAAGCTGCTGAAAATTTCTTGTCGCAGTTGGGCGGAACGAGCTTCGAGTTTGCGAATTTCGTCGGTGACATCGACGCTGTTTTCTGCGGCGAGTTCGCGAATCTGGTGAATTCGGGTTTCGAGTTCGGCCAGAGGCTTTTCAAAATCTAGGAGTAATGGTTTGCGGTCGGGGTTTGCCACGCTGATAATTTCTATAGGGTTTTTAAGGTGAAAGTCGATCGACTGTTTCCCGATCCTACCTTGTCAGTTGACACTGAAAAAGAGGGTTCTTGGGAAGTTTTGAATTTTGAATTATGTTTTTCTTCGTAGCCAGAGTTGAAAACCTGAGGCTTGAGCCTCGTTTTTTGTTACACTATTTTTGCTTAATCCCAGAGTTTTACCAGAAAGAATTGGTTTAAAGCCGAAACCCTTGTAGGGAGAAATTAAAATCAGACTATTCATTAATCCAATCCTCTTGCTTCCAGGTAGCTGTTAACTGTCAACTGTCAACTGTCAACTGTCAACTGAACCACCCCCCCTATGCCTGCCCACAGCCACAAAAGACCTAACCCTGCTGAATTGTTCCAAAGCGCAAAAAGCGATACAAGTGCGATCGAACTCAGTCCGTCGGAAGCTTTGACAGCTATTTCAGTCTTAGCTGTTGCCGCCGACGGTGAAATATCCGAAGCCGAAAGACAAACCCTTGCCGCCAATCACATTCGCTTGTTCGGCTCTTATTCTGGCGAACACTTCCAAGAACTATTTAAGAAAGTTCTGAAATTGAGCAGTCTGTACACTCCGGCCGAAGTATTTGCCGCAGCTAAAAACGCATTGAATGCTCAGCTTCGAGAAACAGCTTTTGCAATTGCCACAGATTTGGTCTTGGTAGATGGAGTTTTCACAACCGAGGAAAAAGATTTCTTAGTTGAACTTTCCCAAGCTCTCGACATCTCCGAGACAATGGGCAAAAAAATCATCGAAGTCATGACCATCAAAAACTGCGGGGACAATTTGATCTCAGCTCAATCTCTTGAATAAGTTGAGCGATAGACCACTATATCATGTCTGGTTAAATAACCGTTAGCTGTATATTTTTGACCGATCCGCACTCTTTGTCCTGACTGCCAAAAACTTTTCTTCGAGTCGTGCGATCGAACACAATCTCAACTCTTAACTCCCTCAAAAAAAAAGTTACTGGTTATTATCAGAAAAAATTTCCTCAATAACCAATAACCCTTAATCAATCACATCAAAATGACATCAAAGGTCGGAAACCGTGCTTGACGGAAATTTCTCCGATTTGCTCCATCTTTTCTACCGTAATTTGATTCCGTCCCCAAGAAAAATTGGTGTACAACTTTTCAAATTCCAGCAGCATGGATTCGGCAAAACAGGCAAATAACTGCCGGCCCGGCACATCCATATTCACAATCTTCATAATCTTCCACTCAATATCGAGGGAATGCTCCACAATCCCGCCATTGAGTACGTAAATTTCGGGATGCTGAACCTGAGTTGCCAGATTTTTCGGATAACCACCGTCAATCAACAAACAGGGTTGCTTCAATGTCTTGGGGTCAATTTCTACTCCCTTTGGCATACTGGCTACCCAGACTACAATATCCGCTTGGGGGAGAGCTTCTTCCAAATCCATGATTTTGCCTCGTCCCAATTCCGATTGCAAATCTTGCAATCGTTCTTTGTCGCGGGCAATGAGCAACAATTCTGCTACATTAGTTTTAACATTCAGCCAGCGGCAGACAGCACTGCCAATATCTCCAGTAGCACCACAAACCGCCACAGTAGCTTTTGAAAGTTCAATCCCCAATTTGGGGGCTGCTTCTTCTACTTGGCGGCAGAGGATGTAAGCCGTGTGGGTGTTACCAGTGGTGAAGCGTTCAAACTCCAACTTTAGATTGCGGATTTGCTTAATTTGCTGCAAGTTGAAGGTTTCAAAAATGATCGAAGAAAAGCCGCCTAAAGCAGTGATATTAATCCCGTTTTTTTGAGCGTGTGCCATCGCGTTAATGATTTTGCGAGTGGCTGCTTTGATCCGGCGAGTGGCTAGCATTTCTGGTAGAAAACACGACTCCACATAGCGGCCTTCTATTTTTTGCCCGGTAATGCTAGTGACAGTGATATGATCGACTATCTGGGGCGGTGCGCTGCACCAAAAATCGAGCCCTTGATCGGCATATTCTGGATAGCCCAGCTCGTTAGCTACTGATTGGGCGTGTTCTAAGCTGGTTAAGTGACCGATTAGACCAAACATTAAGTTGTCAAATGAAGGAAGAAGAAAGATGTCAGTTGACAGTTGACAGTTGACAGTTGTTAGTTGTCAGTTATCAGTTATCAGTTGTCAGAAGTCAGAAGGGAAAATTAATTTTTTTTAATTTAGTTCCCGTTCTTTATTTCCAACTTGATTGGGGTACAAGACCTTGTAATGCAGAAGGAAGAAGGGAAAATTAAAAGGTTTTAATTTTTAATTTTTATCCCATTCCTTATTTCCAAATTGATTAGGCTGCGAGGCCTTGTGCTGACATCCGCATGATGTCGCGGTTGTTAAACCCTATGTTACCCAGGGCTTCGCCGTAGGCAATCATGAAGTCTTCAATTAAAGCATCTTTTTCCATTCCCAAAACGCTAGCATCGTCTGCGACAGCGTTTAGCAGCCTCCAGATGATGGGCAGGTTTTGGCGGTTGGCGGCTTCGAGTTCAGCTTTGGATTCTTCAAAGTGAGCTTGCAGCCAGACTTCCCCAAAGTTGAGGTGGCTGTATTCTTCTTTGACGACGCCTTCGGTGATTTTGCGGGCAAAGTCATCGGCGACGGGAATGTAGATGTTGTAGGCTGCGATCGCAAAACACTCGATAATGAGTGATTGAATCAGCAAGCAAGTTACAACCTTACCTTCGGCGGATGCCGTTTGGAAGTTGCTGTGCAAATCCGAAAAGAACTCCTTGGCAAATACCATGTCAGGCGTGACTTTGAGATTCTTGCCACAAGCTTGGAAGCCTTTCATGTGGCGGTTCTCCATCTTGGACAAGCCAATTAACTCACTTTTTTTGTCAGCCAACATTTCTGCCAGTTGCAGGTAATTGTCATGAGCTTCTTGTTCGCCTTCAATCACAATGGCGTTGATGCGGCTGTAAGCATCTTTGTAAGTTTCGGTTTGAAAGTCAATTGTTGGGCTGGCCTCAAGCTGGGGCATAGATATGTCGTCTCCTTATATAACCTTGTAGGATGTTTGGAAACCCCTTTGAATTTTGGGGTCACGTGCACTACACTTTACCTATTTTTGACTAAAAATTTACGGTTGTGTGGGAATCTGGAAGGCGATCGGGTTTGAGAGCCTCACAAGCTTATTATTTTAGGTTAATTCACAAGTTTATGGGTAAATCGTGGGACAGGTCTCAATCACTGGAACTGCTGAGTTTTATTTTGTTGCTGGTGGGGGCGGCGCTGGTGCTGCTGCCGCTGGCTGCTGTTTTTTGGGTTTCTTTATCACCATCTGGTGTCGGTGTCAAGGCCACAGGTCTGACTTTTGGGAACTATCAGGAGGCTTGGCGCCGGGGTAATTTTTTGTTGGCATTTCTTAATTCTACTCTAGTGGCGATCGCAGTTACTGCTTTTCAGGTAGTGACTTCTGCTTTAGCGGGTTATGCTTTGGCCAGGCTGAAGTTTCGCGGGCGACAGGCCCTAGTTTTGGTGGTTTTGGCGACGCTAGTGATTCCGTTTCAGCTTTTGGTGATTCCAATATTCATGGTTTTGAAGTGGGGTCATTTGCTGAATACTTACGGGGCGCTGATTTTGCCGACGGCGGTTAACGGTTTCGGAATTTTTCTGCTGCGCCAGTATTTTCTGACAATTCCGGTGGAGTTGGAGGAGGCGGCAATGCTGGATGGGGCTAACCGCTGGCAGGTGTTGTGGCAGGTGATGCTGCCTTTGGCGCGCCCTGCTTTGGTGACACTGTTTTTGTTTACCTTTATCGGCGAGTGGAACGATTTGTTTAAGCCGCTGGTGTTTACAACGCGACCAGAGTTGCGGACTGTGCAGTTGGTTTTAACCCAGTTTCAGGAACAGTTTACTAGCAGTTGGCAGTTGTTGATGGCGGCGGTGGTAATTGGGACTGTGCCGGTGGTGTTGCTGTTTTTGGCGGGCCAGCGGCAGTTTATTCGGGGGATTGCGGCAACGGGAATTAAGAATTGAGTTGGTGGGCCGAAGAAGACCGGGCGGTTGAAACCGCGTCTATACAAACAAAACCCACCTCCGTGGGTTGAAGAGTGAGCAATTAAAATTACGTTATTTTCTTTACACCCTCGCTCGGACTTCCTTTGTGTATGCGCGGTTTTAACCGCGGCCCGATCTATAATTATCCAATAAATGAAATCTATGCAGAATTTGCAAAAGCTGGGTTGGTTTTTATTTATTGCATCTTTTTTGCCCTGGCTGGCAATCTTGTTTATTGTACCATTCCTACCACTGAGCATCGCCGAAAAAACGCAAATAGATGTTGTTTTAGCTGTGCTAGCCGAAGTGTGTTTTTGGCTGAGCGTGGTAATTTTGGGGAAAGAAGTAGTTACTAAATATCGGCGTTATTTGAATCCCCGCTATCTTTGGAACAAAATCAGAAATTTTCACCGCAGATAAACAGGGATTGACGCAGATTTGGTTCGTAGTGAGGACTTTAGTCCGCATTTGGAGAGGACTAAAGTCCTCACTACGAACCCAGGTCAAGGTTGAGCTATTCGCTGATAATTTGCAAGCGAATAGAGCGCTCTCCGTCTCCAAAATCCACTTCAATCTTTTCTCCGGAAAGACTGTCCAAGCATCCCAAAAGTAAGCGCAAATTTGGTGTGCTTGCTCCTGTATCCACGTACAATCTATCTGCCAAACTTCCTAAACGCTTCCAAACAGTGTAGAGTTTGACTACAGTTTGTTCTAGCAAGGCGGCTTGTTTGACAACATCGGCGGTAGTTCCCAAACAGCCGACTCGCAAAGATTCTTCCAAAGCCATTTCCATGTCTAGGTGAGACTGGTTCAGAGCTTGGACTTGGGCGGCGGCATCGAGATATTTCGATAAATTCTTGGCGTCAGAAGTTAGCTGTTTGACTGTATCTACATCTGGATTTTCTGCTACTTCTTTTTGAATTTCGCTTTGGTGAGATGGGGAGAGTTTCTCCATTTCTTTGACTAAAGGAGCCAGATAGCGGGAAGGAAGAGAACCGCTAGATGCTTTTTCTTTGACTTCTTCTGGCAATAAATCGGAGTTCATTGCCATCCATTCGTCGGATAGTTGTTTGACTTCGCGACGGGTAATACGATCGCCCTTTCCGGCAGCATCTGTTACCATTTGCTGTACTTCTGGAGATGCTTTGGCCGTTTCTACAAAGGCTCTTTTGCTGAAGTTTCTAATGGATTCTGGGTCTAAATCTCCTTGTTCGATGAGAGTATCGGCACTTTTAGCTAATTCGATTAAAGAATAGGCTTGACTTTTGCTGATTTCTCTTTCTTTTAGCCAATTCAAGAAGCCGGTACCGCGTCCGTCGCCGCCTTTTTTTTCTCTATCTCTGACTGTGCGGAGAATTTGTCCGCGCCAGATGTCGGTTTGTAAGTCGAAACGATCGCACACTTTCCAGGCATTGTCAACCTGATTGTCAAAATCGAAGTCTGGTATTTGTTCGTCTTCGGGATCTGGTAATTGGAAATTGATATCTGTCAAGCCTCTGAGGGCTTCGGCGAGTTCTGTGGGAGATTGGGGGACTTCAGCCATTAGGAGAAATTTGTGTAGAGCGACAGCCGGTTTAATTGGGAATTTGCACGAATTGAGATTGAAGACGCTATCTGTAGTAGTAAGGCGGCAAGGCTGACACTACTGATAGAGTTTTTGTGCAAGTTATCTCATTATTGCATGGCGGGGGGCGATCGGCGAAAAGATACTCAAAAAGACTCCGGGTACGGCCCTGATGGGACTTGATGCGAGTGCTGGCTGTGGGGGGATTGAGTTAAAGTGAATTAGGAAACTAAAGGAACTAATAAAATGCTGGAAACTACCAAACGTTAGGAGCGCTTTATCCCTTTGTTAAGCTAGAATTGAGAAAATAAGGTAAAGGAAAAGTGCCATGTCAGAACAAGACATCGCTAAGATAATTACGATCGAACCGGGAAAGCGTGGTGGTAAGCCCTGTATTCGGGGCATGAGAATTACGGTTTATGACGTGTTGGAATATCTTGCATCTGGGATGAGTTATGAAGAAATCCTAGATGATTTTCCCTATCTCACGCAACAGGATATTTTGGCTTGTTTGAGTTTTGCTTAAGAGGTAACTATGTCAACAACTGCGATCGACATTGGCACGCTGGTTGTCAGTACGCCTGAAACCTGTGGAGGGCGGCCCCGAATTGCGGGAACCAGAATTTCTATTGCTCAAATTGCCGTTTGGAATAAACAAGGAATGAGTGTAGAAGAAATACTCGAAGAGATTCCCTATTTAGATTTAGCACAGGTTTATGCGGCCCTATCTTACTATCATGCTAACCGTAATGAAATTGAGGCAGATTTAGCTGCGGAATTAGCTGAATATCAGCTTTTGGAAGCTGAACACAGGGCGGGGAATCTTTAATGAGCCTGATTCGTTTGTATTTGGATGAGGATACGCTTAGAAAAGCATTCGTGCAAGCCCTGCGAGAGAATGGGGTTGATGTGGTGACTGTCTCAGATGCCAATAATTTAGGGCGTATAGATGAAGAACAACTGATATGGGCAACAGAGCAAGGTCGAGTCATTTATACTTTTAATAGTCGAGATTTCTGTCGGTTGCACGGGAACTTGCTCGCAGTAGGCGGGAGTCATTCAGGAATTATTGTTGCACCGCGACAAAGTTACTCTGTAGGCGAACAGTTGCGCGGTTTGTTGAATTTGATTGGTAGCAAGTCTGCTGAGGAAATGATGAATCAACTGGAATTTTTAGGAACTTACATTAGTTATGAATAGAAGTATCTAAGTCAGTGGTTGTAACTATCCCTGCCTTGTGCTAGATTTTTATCCAATTCCGTAAAATTTTTGTCAGGGCGATCGCCACAGCATCGCAATGAAAAAATAACTACTATCTCCCTGCGTGAAATCATGCCCCAAGACTTCTCCGGTAAAAATCTCCGAGGCCGCAACTTCAAAGGTCAAAACCTCACAGGTGCAAAATTCATCGGTGCAGACATCCGAGGTGCAAACTTCACCAATGCCATCCTCAGAGAAGCTGACTTCACTGGTGCCAAAGCTGGACTGCAACAGCGATGGCAAATTCCACTGCTAATAATCGCATTACTTATCGCAGCAGCAGCGGGATGTGTCGGGGCAATAGGCGGTGCTTTTGTAGGAGCTTTTTTGTCCGAAAACTATCAAAAATTTCTGAGTTACCCAGGGATAATCTTTTCAATAGCTACTGTTATTTTCTTGATGATTATTATCCCCCACGGATTCAAGTCTGCTTTTGAATTTTTCCTAGTTATAGCTTTTGTTTTTGTTGTAATTTTAACGTTTTCCTTTGGCTTATCAT
This sequence comes from Microcoleus sp. PH2017_28_MFU_U_A, assembly GCF_020738035.1. Classification (NCBI taxonomy): domain Bacteria; kingdom Bacillati; phylum Cyanobacteriota; class Cyanophyceae; order Oscillatoriales; family Microcoleaceae; genus Microcoleus; species Microcoleus sp. PH2017_28_MFU_U_A. Next base: position 28,205 of record NZ_JAEQCX010000114.1, on the reverse strand, counting down.
TAGAAGTAGCTGGACCTGTAAGTCTGGGTTTATTATTAACTTTGGTTTTTGCTGTAGAGTTTTCTTTGGCTTTGGCTTTAACTTTTGCTGGAGTTGTATCTGATACTTTTGCTTTAGGTGTGATCGCGACTTTATTTGGAAGTTTGATCGCACTAATACTTGTAGCTTTTGTTAAGGCGTTTGCAATAGCAAGAGCTATTAGTGTCGTTGGGGCTTTGGTTGGCATTTACGCTGTTACTTTTATATCAGGTTATATTAGCAAGCGAGCTTTAGCTGATGATAACAGATTTTCGTGGCTAAAAAGTATAGCAATTGAGTATGCAACTGTGAAAGGTACTACTTTTCGTAATGCCGATTTAACTGATGCCAATTTCACTGAAGCAACTCTCAAAAGTACAGATTTTAGAACAGCTAATCTCACTCGCACTTGCTTCCGAAATACAGAAAAACTCGATCGCGCGCGAGTCGGTAAATCGATATTAGCTGATACCCGCGTCCGAGAATTACTCGTCACTGGCAATGGCTACAAAAAATCCTATGTTGGTGCGAATCTTCAAGGCGCAAACTTGATAGGCGTTAATCTCAACGAGGCTAATCTCAAGCAGGCTAACCTCAGCGAAGCAACTTTGCATCAAGCTAATTTGGAATGGGCAAACCTCACTGAAACTCAAGCCTTGGCAACAAATTTTACAGCAGCTAGTTTTACAGGTGCTTGTTTGGAAGCTTGGAACATTGACGGTAATACAAAGCTCGATCGCGTTGACTGTCGGTTTGTTTATCTTCTAGAATATCCTAAACCGGGAACTGACGATCGCGAACGTCGCCCGAACAGTGGCGAATTTGCACCCGGAGAATTTACCAAACTGTTTGAGGAGGTTTTGAATACCGTTGACCTGATTTTTCGTAATGGCGTTGACTGGAAAGTCTTTATCACTGCTTTCACACAAGTGCAATTAGACAATGAAGAGACTGAACTCACTATCCAGGGTATTGAAAATAAAGGCGATGGAGTTTTCGTTATCAAAGTTAGCGTTCCTCCCGATACGAATAAGGAAAAGATTCATAGTGAATTTACGCAAAATTATCAACGAGAACTTAAAGCTGTAGAAGAAAAATATAAAGCAGAATTAAAAGGTAAAGATGACCAAATTGTTATATATCGCCAGCAAAGTGCAGATATGTGGCTAACGATTAATAAGTTAGCCGATCAACCTATTAATGTTGAATTTAAAGCCATAGCAGAGATTCAATCTATGTATCAAAGTTATGACCAAAGCCGTAAAATTGAAATTTCCGGCGGCACCGTTAACGCTGCTGGTGCCGGATCGTTAAGTCTAGGAGATAATGACGGTACAACAGCTAACACGATCGAGCCATTGCCCGATCGAGCCGATCGCCCTTCCTGACAAAGTGAGTAATGCTATAATCTTAGTCAAACTCTGGTAACAGCGGAAACCAAAACTATGAGCGTATCAGTAAGTTCAGAAAAACCGGAATTCAAAGAATTACTGCTGCAATTGCAAGCTGCGATTGTAAATGAAAACACAGAATTATCAATCCAGAATATAGAAAATTCAGAAAAGGGAGTAATTGCCATCTTTGTCAATACTCTGACAGATGAGAAGCAAGCTATAATTTATCACGATTTAAAGCAAAACTACGAACTGCTATTAAAGGCTATTGAAGATAAATATCAAGCGGAATTACGAGCCAAAGATTGCGAAATTGCCATGTACCGTCAAGAAATAGCTATTTCCGAAGCAGTTTCCGAAAGTTTAACAGAACTTGATAATCCCAGTCAAGAAGATGACTCGATCGCCGAATTAGAGGATGTAGAGTCACTAAGGGCGATCGCCGACAAATACAAAGCCGAATTAAAATACAAAGAGGAGGAAATCGCCTGGTGTCGCGAACAAATAGCTGAACTGAGAGAACTCAATTTGATGTTAGCTAAACAACCGCTATCGATTAATATTATTCAGGAGGAAAAGTAAGCATGAACTCTGAGCCAAATCATGCACAATGACGAAAGTCTTACTCGAATCATCCAGGCATACGAGCAAATTATCAAAGATTTAGAAGCCAAGCACAAATCCGAACTGCAAGCTAAAGATAGAGAAATAGCGTTTTACCGTCAGAAAAGTTCGGAGCTAAATGAACTTCTAAAATTGTTGGCTAACCGACCAGTTAATGTTAAGATTACTAATAAAGCTAAATCTATATCGGAGAGTAAAGCTATGAGTGACCCAATCGACCAAAGTCGTAACATACAAATTACAGGTGGAACCGTTAATGCTAGCGGTGCAGGAGCCTTAAGTTTAGGTGATATCAGCGGTACTGTTGCCAATACAATTAATCAATTATCTGATTCTGCTAAACCAGATGAACCGGGAATCAAAGAATTATTGACTGAGTTACAAACTGCGATCGAAGCTGAAACTAATTTATCTGATGATGATAAAGCCGAAGCCTTGGAACAGGTAAAAGCTTTGGCAGAAGTAGGGCAAAATCCCCAAGAAGGCACAATGAAAAAAGCGGGGAAAACAGCAATGAAAATTTTGAAAGGCACTATTGCTAGTTTACCGAGTGCGGCAACATTGGTCGAAGCTTGCAGTAAGTTGTTGCCCGCGATCGCGAGTCTCTTACTTTTACCCTAAAATTATTCAGAAATTCAGACATAACTAACGCGCTGCTACGAAGAAACCGGGTTTTTGACAATATCTGGGACTGCAATGAGTATGCTCGGAAAAACTCGGTTTCTGAACCCCGTGCGAAGTCCTAAAAAGGACACAGCAATGCTGTTTCCCTACCCCAAAACTCAACATCAACCGCCAGTCAAAGCTTTAAACACCCACCCAAAAAACATCACGCTCAAGAAAATTACACTACCAACAATTAACATCAAACCCAACAGCAAAGCCACCACAAACAACCAATCAGCTTTTTTTCCAGCCGGTTCAGGCGAACCTAAATGAGCGTCTAGCAATTCTATATTTTTGACATTAGCTTTCCAAGCCACATCAAGTAAGTCTCCGGCAACTGGTACAGTACCTGCAACTGTATCAAATACGATGTTAGCTGCCATCTTTACTAAAGTCTCTTGCGGCACTCCCATTTGAGCGGATTTGAAAACTACATAACCTGCAAAAATTGAACCAACTAAATCGCCGCCACCCGGTATCAATCCTAATATTGGATCGAGTCCGATGCGGTATTTTGTGCCGGGAATCGGAATTGCATTGTCTAGTAAATGACTGATGCGGCGGAGTCGGCGCAAGGATGCAGCCTGAGATTTGTTGGGAGTGTTTGCGGAGGAATTTTGTATAGGAGGACGAGACATTTAGATTACTCCTGACTTTATTTCTTAGTCCGCGGAGGCGGACTTCGTTTTTGTAGAAGCGATTTCAATCGCCGAATCATGAAGGTGTTAACTTTTATCATACAGAGAAACCCGGTCTCTATTCAAAACCGGGTTTCTTGCTTCTAGCTGCTGGCTGTTAGTTTAGCCTACTATTTGTTGCCTTCGGTGAAGTCGGCGTCAATCACGTCGTCGCCGCCGCCAGTCGGGCCGCCGTCTCCAGGGCCACCAGGGCCGTCAGTGGGGCCGCCTGCTTGCTGGTAAAGGTTGCTGCTGACTGCGTAGAATGCTTGCTGCAACTCTGTTGTCAAGGTTTTGATCCGATCGTCATCTTCACTCTCGATCGCAGCCCGCAAGTCTTTTAGCAAGCCTTCAATCTTGGTTTTGTCATCAGCAGGAACTTTATCGCCCAATTCTGCCAACTGCTTCTCGATTTGGTAGGCTTGAGAATCGGCTTGGTTTTTGCGATCGATCCGTTCGCGACGTTCTTTGTCAGCAGCCGCATTCGATTCGGCTTCCCGAACCATGCGATCGACTTCATTGCTAGGCAAAGTAGAAGCACCGGTAATGCTGATAGATTGTTCCTTACCAGTACCTTTATCCTTAGCAGCTACATTCAAAATACCGTTAGCATCGATATCAAATGTAACTTCAATTTGAGGTACGCCACGGGGAGCTGGGGGAACTCCATCTAAACGGAAAGTTCCCAAATCTTTGTTATCGTTTGCCATTTCCCGTTCGCCTTGCAAAACGTGAATTTCCACGTTTGTTTGGCCATCTACAGCAGTCGAGAAAGTTTCCGACTTCTTGGTAGGAATTGTGGTGTTGCGGGGAATGATTTTGGTCATCACGCCGCCCAAGGTTTCCACGCCGAGAGACAGCGGGGTAACGTCGAGCAACAGGATGTCTTTGACTTCGCCTGCGAGCACGCCTGCTTGAATTGCGGCACCGACTGCGACCACTTCATCCGGGTTTACCGTTTGGTTGGGGTCTTTGCCGAGGATTTTTTTGACGAGTTCTTGCACGGCTGGAATGCGTGTAGAACCGCCAACTAAGACAACTTCATTAATTGCTGATTTGTCGAGTTTGGCGTCGCGGATTGCGTTTTCTACGGGAATGCGAGAGCGATCGATCAAATCTGAACAAAGTTCTTCAAACTTGGCCCGCGTCAAGGTGGTGTCCAAGTGTTTTGGGCCGTCTTGAGTTGCGGTAATAAACGGCAAGTTGATTTCTGCTTGGGTAACGCTCGAAAGTTCAATCTTGGCTTTTTCGGCTGCTTCCGTCAGGCGTTGCAGTGCTTGTTTATCTTTGCGGAGGTCAATTCCTTCGGCTCTTTGGAATTCTCCGGCGATGAAATCAACAATTTTTTTGTCGAAGTCGTCACCACCGAGGTGAGTGTCTCCAGAAGTTGCTAGCACTTCAAATACGCCGTCGCCGACTTCGAGAATTGATACGTCGAAAGTACCGCCGCCCAAGTCAAATACGAGGATGGTTTCGTTGCTCTTTTTATCTAATCCGTAGGCTAAAGCGGCTGCTGTAGGTTCGTTAATAATCCGCAGAACTTCAATACCGGCAATTTTTCCCGCGTCTTTAGTAGCTTGGCGCTGGGAATCGTTGAAGTAAGCGGGTACTGTAATTACCGCTTGGGTAACAGTTTCGCCGAGGTATTTGCTGGCATCTTCTACGAGTTTACGCAACACTTGCGCGGAAATTTCTTCGGGAGCAAATTGCTTGCCGCGGGCGGGACAGTCGAGTTTGAGGCTGTTGCCGACTTTCAGGACTTTGTAGGAAACTTCTGTGGTTTCGTGGGTTACTTCGTCAACCCGACGCCCGATAAACCGTTTTACTGAGTAAAAGGTGTTTTCGGCGTTCATCACGGCTTGACGCTTGGCGATTTGTCCGACGAGTTGATCGCCATTTTTAGCATATGCTACTACGGAAGGTGTGGTGCGACCCCCTTCGGCGTTGGCTATGACGGTGGGTTTGCCGCCTTCCATAACTGCGACGCAGGAGTTTGTCGTACCTAAGTCAATTCCAACTACTTTTCCCATAGGGGTGTTCCGGCTCCAATCTCTACAAAATTTTGGTTTTCTATCTGTGTGATAGTCTGGTTATTCAGAACTGCGATTCTACTTCGCGGTTTACGGGTAGTCAGCTCTGCTTTAATACAACAGTCTTCGATAGGGTGCTTATCTCTATACTGCGGGCGGTTAGACCTTGCGATGAAGGTGTATTTACCGAACCTGTTGGGGGACGGTTGCATCGGTGAGGCTTGTACTGCTACAGCTTTGGACTGCTTTTCTTTACTCTTCCTAATGTAGGGCGTGCGATCGATTCGGGCATTGTGGCAAACCGTATACGTTGTGTTGTATTTGCCGTCTTGCGCGTATAAATTTAGTTGGGCCGGTTTGGGCGATTCGTTGTGCGATCGCATTTTTTGGATGCCAAATATAACGGTTATCAGAAAGATGAGGTACGTTGTTGGGCTTTAGCCCTCTTAGTTTAAGGGTTATGTAAGCTGTCAGTTATACATCATCCATCTTTTTGAGAAAGGCTATATAAGATTTTATACGATGTCCATGCCAAGCGGACTGAAGATAATGTAATTTAACTGTCAACTCTTCAACCCGCTTTCGTCGGGTTTTGTTTCTGTAGATGCGGTTTCCAACCGCCGGATTTCAACCGCCGAGTTTCAACCCAATTTCAACCACCGCCGAATTTCAACTACCGCGCATCGCCAATTAAAATAAACGGCGACCAATAAAACGGATGGCGACTAATCTGACTCAACTTAGCTTGCCGCAAAGCATCATTTTTACTCATCCCCTTATTAATATTTTGATAAAACTGAACCATCAAATCTTTAGTAGCTGCATCATCAACACTCCACAAACTCGCCATCACAGCTCGTGCACCCGCACGCTCAAATACATAGGCAACTCCCGATATTTCTTCACCGTTAGAATTTGCTTGCATAGCAGTTTGACACGCGCTTAAGGTGAGGAGTCTGGTGTTTTGCAATCCTAATAAGGCGGCATCGCGAATATTGAATTGGCTGTCAGCAAACAGCAGTGTATTTTCGTCCATGCCCAAATTTTGAGCTTCGCGAAACCCAACTCTCTAAATCGAACAAGTTGGGTTTCGTTCCTCAGCCCAAGCTAAAACTGGACGCACTCCTACCGAAAGAAACCGGGTTTTTATCGAATCTGCGGGCTACAACGAAATATTTTCGTAAAAAACCCGGTTTCTGACCCCCGACGGACTCAATAAGGAGTCACTACAATTGTCATAGTCTTTTTCTGCACATTAAATCGCATTTCATCGACGAAAAATCGCTTGTTTTTCGGTACGTTCAAAATGTATTTTAGTTGCGCGCTATTGACGACAGGCGAACTCAGTTGCACCACAGCTTCACCTTTAGCAGCATTTTTCAGCTCAAAAGCACTCATGGGAATGTTATTCCATATGGCTTCGGCTTGAGGCAAAATCCCATGACGATAACGACGCTCCCGATTACTCTTAGGTGGTGGCGTACTTTTAGGAAATATGATGTTCTCAATTTGGCTCAGCGGGAGCGATCGCTGTTCCCCGGATGCTTGTATCCATAATTTTTGCCCTTTCCGATCGATTTTTACAACTCGACCGTCTCTTGTTTCACCTCCTTTCATCACAATTTGGGCTTGCGTCCGTAATCTTAAGGGTACGGCCTGGCTAGCATTAGCTTGTGCTTGTATGGATAGCAAATTCTGTGGTTGGCTGGCCGCATTGACTTGTGCTGCTATACCCGCTATTACTGTAAAAAATCCTACAACTAGAAATGAAAGTGTGTTGCGTTTCATAATCTCCCTAAACCCCCTTCAATGGTAAGCGTTAACTCCGCTACCGTTATAAAATTGTATTTCACCTCTCTAGATACGGTATGAAAGGCTAAATATGCCAGTCATAGAAACCAGTATCGACAAAGCTTGGGGATTTTTAACTTATTTTTTTCATACCCTGATTAAGCAACGCCATTTTGTGAAGGTGATTGTGTGACCGCTTCTCCCCAACCTACTCCTCAACCTACTCCTCAACCTACTCCTCAACCTACTCCCCAACCTACTCCCCCGAATCCCCCGAATCCCCAGCCGAATCCCCAACCGACTCCTCAACCTACTCCCCAACCGACTTCCCCGCTGACTCCAGAACCGAATATTTTAGGTAACTTTGCCAGTATTGTTGGCTTGCTTGGTACAGCTTTGTTTTTCACAGGCTGGATTTATCGCTGGTCTTATTTTTACTACTTTCAGCTAGAGGTAATGACCCTTGATTTACCAGTAGAATCGTTTTTCATAGTACCGATTCAGGTTTTTTTAGCTGACCCCTGGACGATACTCAAAAGTTTACTCGCACTTCTGCTAACAGCTCTAGCAATTTACCACACTTTGTGGGTATTTGATATTGTAAATAGAAAAATTTCTGCTATAGTCAATTGGACAATTATAAGGTTTTCTTCGTCGGCTCGTGTAACAAGAATTTCGTGGTTTTATCACCCACTGATGTCTTGGCAGCAATTTAATATCAATCGATTTAACTCGATTAAATTGGTACGATCGCTGGTTAACGAAATTATTATCGTTAGTTTGGTATTAGTAATGTTGTTTTGGTCTGCTCGCTACCAAGGTATTGCCGATGCCCGAGGCGATGCGGGGGAAAATTCATCTTTACCCGCCGTTGCTTTAATCGCTAAGCAAGACAACATTGCTTTAGGCAGAAAACTCGACGATCCAACACTCCGATTAGCCCCCAAAGGATTTAAGGCGATCGGCGATGCAGGTCTATTTGCAGATTTGAGCAAAAGAGATTATACTGATATCAATAATCCCAAAGAACCTAGAGTTTGGCGGTTGCTTTTGGAGAGAGGAAACTGGATTTATCTGTTTCCGGCTTTAACAACAGAACAGCAAAAAGACCCTAAAGCACGCCCGCCAGTGATGGCAATTCAACAAAGTCAATCCGGCGATCAATTGTTAATTATAAGTCCCGAACCTTCTAAACCGTCTAAATAAAGTCGGGGCTGGTTGATTGGATGCCAAAATAGTCTCGATGCTAATGGTTAGACAGTTAAATTAACTTTTAGAGTGTGTCAGACATTTTAAGACAGTCCGTTGGAAAAACGAGGTGAAAAATAGACGCTGCGATTGCCGCGCGTGGACGTTCGCAATGACAAAAAAGCATTAAGTAAACCGTATTGCGATTTCAACAGGTTTTTCTGGGGAACCTTACGCATTTTCTAAGCAACTCCATAGCCAGTATATGGACGCTTGTACGGTGGATGCAACCCTAAAATAATATCCTCTTTGGGTACTCCCATCTCAACTAATTCTTGTCCTAAATCGGCTTCTGTCATATTGCGTTGAATCCAGATTTTACCATCCTTGATATCTAAGTGAATGAAACAGTTATAAATCCGCTTGTATCCCTCCCAGCCAACGTCTAAAATTTGGTAATGATCTTGTTCTGTATCGAACACCAACTGACATTCAACATCCAATTCTGAATTTGGATCGACTGTGGCATGAGTGGTTAGCAACTGGCGGATAAATTGGCGGTACTCCTCTATTCTTTCCATTCAATGATTACCTCCTGAACTGGTTCGTAGACGATTAACTTCACTTGATACTGTCTGACGGCTTCCTGAGTGAATCTTTCTTGAAAAAAGGATTCAAATATATCGAGAGGAATTGCCAGATACAGAGTTCTATCTGGTTCGTTCATTTGCAATCCTAAGCGGTAGTTCAAAAACTGTCCCAACGCTGAATGAAAGTCTGTCACCGCTGATGGATTCAAAAAACTTTTGATTTCAACTGCAATCTTTTGTCCAGCTTTTTCAGCGGCAAAGACTTTTTCTGCTGCTAAATCAATCTCAAACTTCACCTTATCTATCTTGAGGATCAGCGGATCTGCCGTAATTACCCACTGCTCCTTCAAGAGAGCTTGTTTAACAGCATCATGAAATCGGTCTTTGGCAGCCATCGTTTTTTACAGTATCTAGGTATTATGATAGCCGATCGCCCTCCTTTGACTCTTCCGGTGTTTTCCCTCGCGAATTTAAGTTGAGTTCGATCGCGGGACGATCGGCAATTACCGGAGAATTGGCTTTTCTGAGAGTGTTGAGATAACGGGCGATGGCTACGCCCCGGCTTGCGCCTACGCACTTCCGTTCAAATTCGCCCCGACGCGCAGAATCAGAAACACCGCCAAGCTTTCGAGCTCTGGCTGAGTCATACACGCGCGATCGGCATCAAAATCGTCATCAGAGTAGCTGCGGATGCGCGACAGCAGTTGCGTCACGCTAAAGTCATCCAAAGCTTGTTGATAGCCGCGAGTATATTCACTCTCGTCGCTTTCAGGTCGTACCATAGAGATTGCCTCCTTGTTTATTAGGGGCCATAAGCCAGCGACGAACTTTCCTAGGGATGACGCTGGCTTTTGACTTGTTGAGATTATAGCATGGATATAGCACATATAAATGCTTTAAATGAGCTATATTCGACAAAGTGGTCTAGATACAGCACAATTGCGATCGGTTTAAACTAAAAAATAGTGAATATCTTATGACCAAACGCTTAGCGACCTATTTAGCCGATGGAATCTATGACATCCTTGAAGAGTGGGCAAGTCAAGAACGCCGTTCAATCAGCAGCTTAGCAGCCTTCGTTTTAGAACAAGCTGCTAGAGAACGTCAAAAGGAAATGAAACAACAGCCCCCGCCATCGGATGAGAAGCAGGAGAAGAGTTAAGTTGAGTTTGGGCGATCGATCGCTCTCTCAAACAAACTGAGGACTGAAGTTTTTTATTGCTGATTCATGCGCGATCGGGCGCATAGTGCTGTGCAAAAGCAGCATAATGCTGCATATTCGACAGAATCGTCTAAAATACTCGACAATGACGATCGCCCTAAATAAAAAAATACTGAATTTCTAATGGCTAAACGTGTATCAACCTCAATAGCAGAAGGAATTTACGACCTACTCCAAGAGTGGGCAGATGAAGAACGGCGCTCAATCAGCGGCTTATCAGCATTCCTTTTAGAACAAGCTGTGAGAGAACGTCAAAAACAAAAACAGCCCCCGCCATCCGATGAAAAGCCGGAGAAAAATTAAGTGCAGTTTGTGCGATCGCCCGAATTCAGCAGATCGATGGCTGAAGTCCTTGCTGCAAAACGATTGTGCAACAAGTCTATTCTGCTGCGACTTCAAAATTTATGCGATCGTAAATATCCGTCAAGCTAATTTGGAACTCAACCGAGTCCATTGCTAATACAGAATCTTCTGACTCATACTCAGTAAATAGCCATTTATCATCAGCAGTCTTAGTCAATTGTTCGACATGATATTTGTATTGGTCAATTAAAATATATTCCCGAAGTTCAGGAATCGATCGATAATAAAGAAACTTCTCCCCTCTGTCATAATCTTTAGTAGATTTCGACAAAACCTCAACAATTAGCAAGGGATTTGTCACAGTCGTGGTGTTAGTTCCCTGATAAACCGGTTCACCCTGAATCACCATCACATCTGGATAAGTGTACAGACGATAACGCGGTATCCACAACCGCATATCATTGATAAAAATCTCGTAATTTTGCCCGCTTACAGTCAAGGGAAATATGCGGCAAAAATTCAGCGCAATTTTATTGTGATTAGCTGTTCCACCAGTCATCGGTAATATTTCTCCATCTAGATATTCGCTTTTGTATTCCGCAGCTTCGTCTAAAGCTAAATATTCCTCTGGAGTATAGTAGCGTTTTTCTGTTTCTGCCAACATACTATATTTCTCCTATCCAATTTTATATCTATCATTGTATCATATTTTTGATGGTGCAATTATCTCTCGCACACAAGCATCTGTAGGAAAGCGGCACTGCCGTATCCTAATCCGCAGCTAGATTTTTATGTATAATTATCACGGCTGACACATGGGGGTAAGAAACCCGGTTTCTACGAGATTTTGCGGACAGGAACGAGAAATATACGAGGAAACCGGGTTTCTAATCTCAGCGCGCGTCCAGGACTAATTTAAACAAGTATGAAATTTATCGGCATAGACTTAGGTTGGAGTTCAGGAGCAAGCGGTTTGTGCTGTTTGAATTGGGAAAACAATCGATTGCAATTCATCGAGTGCGATCGCCAACAATCCCTCAACGACATCCTCACCTGGATCGATCGCCAAATCTCCCCAACCGAACCAGCCATCATCGCCGTAGACGCACCCACAATCATCGCCAATCCAACGGGAATGCGCGACGCTGACAAACTCACCCACAAACACTTCGGGCGCTACCACGCAGGCTGCTATCCCGCCAATCTTTCTCGCCCCTTCGCCCAAAAAACAGTCGAATTTGGCCTTTGTTTAGAAGCCCGAGGATTTGTCCACTCACCAACTATTGAAGCTAAGAAACTAGGCAGATATCAAATAGAAGTCTTTCCCCATCCAGCCACAATCAACTTATTTAAATTAGATAGAATCATCAAATACAAAAAAGGAAAACTGGCAGAGCGTCAATTAGAATTGATGAAACTCTGCCAGTATATTATCGATATTTTACCGAGCCTTGAACCAAGTCTCAATCTGTCTTGTGGCACAGACATCTTGCCTGTGAACTGTGGCATAGGCATCTTGCCTGTGAGCGATATCCCCACCAGTATCGCTACCCTTAAAGCCTTAGAAGACCAGCTAGATGCCTTGCTATGTGCTTATATCGGCGCCCACTGGTGGTACTGGGGAATCGAGCGGAATTTGGTTTTGGGCGATCGCGCAACCGGCTACATAGTCATTCCCCAACTTCAATAAGAATAGGGAGCATCTCATTTTTGTAAAAAGCATTTTTTCTTATAGTGCGAGCTTAAGAGCTCGCGTATCGTATAATACGCGAGCTCTTAAGCTCGCACTATTAAATGCAAAACAGAGATGCTCCCTGCGGACTAAAGTCCTCACTACGAACCTGAGGGAGTATCTCAGTTTTGCAAGAAGCATTTTTTATGGTAGTGCGAGCTGTCGCGAACTCGCGACAGCTCGCACTGTAAATGCAAAACTGAGATGCTCCCGAAAAATAGCACAATCGCGCATTGACCATCACAAATGTCAACTGTCAACTGTCAACTGTCAACTGTTTAATGTGCCCAGAGAATCACACCAACTTCATAAGGACTGCTGAGATTATCGTGCTTCGGCAAAACCCGCAGCGACAAACCTTGCAAACCGCTAGAAGTATAAGTAATGTCAGCCGTATAAAGGCTAGCATTGTGAGGATCTTCTCCCAAATACTCCATTACCATTGGCACGCCACCAACAATCTCGCCATTAGCATCAACCGAACCTTGATAAAGTTCGACTTGCACATCCGCAGGTGTCAATCCCATTAGATTGATTCGAGATTTAACAGCGATCGACTGATTGACCTTAACTTCCTTATCCTGGGAAATATCAACAGCCTCAATCTTAATATCCTGCCACTTCCCGAGAAGGTGCTTCTTCCATTGAGACAACTCCTTCGCCGGAGCGCACCCGTCGTTCGTCATGGTGTAGAAGCGATCGCTCACGGGGAAATAAGCCCGCTGCGCGTAATCCTTCACCATCCGAGCCGTATTGAAGAAAGGACAGTTCAAAGCAATAGAATCCTTCATTTTCGCCGTCCAACCGCGGGGAATGCCATCAGCATCGCGGTTATAAAACAACGGTACAACTTCCTTTTCCATCAAGTCGTACAAAGCATTCGCCTCGACATCATCCTGATACTTAGTATCTTCGTAAAACTCGCCATGTCCGATCGGCCAACCAGTGCGAACATAATCCGCCTCATCCCACCAACCGTCAAGAATGCTCAGATTTGGCAAACCATTCATCGAAGCTTTCATCCCCGAAGTACCCGAAGCCTCGCGGGGGCGGCGCGGCGTATTCAGCCACACATCGCAGCCCGAAACCATCATCCGAGCGACGTTAATGTCGTAGTTCGGCAAAAACACCATCGAACTCAGGGTGTCGTGTTCGCGGATGAAGTGAACGATATCCCGAATCAATTCCTTACCCGGAATATCCATCGGGTGAGCCTTCCCAGCAATCACAAACTGCACGGGGCAGTTTTTGTCCCGCATGATCCGCATAATTCGATCGACATCACGCAAAAACAGTGTCGCCCGTTTGTAAGTAGCAAAACGGCGCGCAAACCCGATCGTCAGCACCTTCGGATCGAGAGCCTCGCGCGCGGGTTCGATTTCCGTTTGAGCCGCCCCGCGCTCGCGTAGAGTCTTTTGCAGCCACTCCCGCGCGAACACTACCAACTCCGATCGACAGCGTTCGTGATTGCGCCACAGTTCCTCATCAGGAATCGAAGTTATCTTATCCCACAGGCGATCGTCCGTGGGAGTCATTTCCCAATCCGGGCCAAGATAGCGATCGTACAACTCCTGAGTAGACTTCGCCACACAACTGCGAGCGTGAACCCCGTTGGTAATCGAAGTAATCGGCACCTCTTCCTCAGGCAAACCCGGCCATAACCCTTGGAACATCGGGCGCGACACCACACCGTGCAAAGCCGCCACCCCGTTGACAAAACTCGACATTTTAATTGCCAAAATTGCCATATTCAGAGGCCCAGACAAATCTTTAGTATTCTCCCGGCCCAATCCCAGGAACTCATCTTGCGACAAGCCAAACATCTTGGGATACTGACCCAGATAGTGCATCACCATATCCGGCTCGAACAAGTCAAACCCAGCAGGCACAGGCGTGTGAGTCGTAAACATACTGCTCGAAACCACAACCTGTTCCGCTTCCAAGAAACTCAGGTGATGTTCCTCCATCAGCATCCGTATGCGTTCCAAAGCCATGAAAGCCGCGTGGCCTTCATTCATGTGATAAGCCGTAACTGTCAAGCCCAAAGCCTTGAGCATTTTCACTCCGCCGATGCCCAACATGATTTCTTGGTGCATCCGCAGAGTTTTGTCACCGCCGTACAGTTGGTCGGTAATATCTTGGTCGTAGCGGCTGTTAGGTTCAATATTTGTATCCATTAGGTACAGGGGCACCGTGCCCACCTGTACCCGCCAAATCCGGGCGTATACCTTGCGGCCGGGATAGTCCACCTCAATCCGCAATTCCGAACCGTCGGGATTGCGTTCTAGGTGCAGCGGCATATTGTAGAAATCGTTCAGCGGATAGCGTTCTTGCTGCCAGCCGTCGGCGTTGAGATACTGCGAAAAATAGCCTTCTTGATACAGCAAGCCTACGCCAGCCAAGGGCAAGCCCAAGTCGCTAGCAGATTTGAGGTGGTCGCCTGCGAGCACGCCCAAACCGCCGGAATAGATGGGTAGGGCTTTAACTAAGCCGAATTCCATCGAAAAGTAAGCGTAGCATTCCTGGCGATCGGTGCCGCGCTGTTTGCGGTACCAGGCCCGATTTTTGAGATAATCGTCTAGCTGCTGGGCTGCTCGGTTCATTTGAGCAATGAAGCCTTCATCTTCTGCCATTTCTTGCAGTCGCTCTTGAGAAATGGTTCCGAGCATCAGCACCGGGTTTTGATTGCTGGAATCCCAGAGATCTCGATCGAGCCGGCGGAAAAGGTCTTTGGTATCAACGTTCCAGTCCCAGTGCAAGTTGTAGGCAAGCTTGCGTAGGGGTTCGAGAATTGCCGGCAGAGACGGGGAAACGTTAAATGTGCGAATTGGCTGCATAGACAAAGCGTTTATGTTGGGGTAGCGATATTTTCGTCTGTCTTTTGGCACAAGTCCGTTATTCTGCACACTATTTTAAGTTTTAAGTCGTGCGGGCGATCGATCGCAAGGTCGATCGGTCATCTGCAACGACACAGCATTAGCGTTTCCCTAGCCCAGCTAAGCTGTGAACTGCGGTATGCCGATCGCTCTTGACTCCTGTCCGAGAAGCAACTCTCGCATTCAAGGTACGTAGTTGCGCTTGGGCGCTCTTTCTTGATATTTATACAAATCCCTAGAAGCAACTCTCGCATTCAAGGTACGTAGTTGCGCTTGGGCGCTCTTTCTTGATATTTATACAAATCCCGATCGCCCTTTACTCTCACTTTCAAGGTACGTAGTTGCGCTTCAGCGCTCTTTCTTGATATATAGGAAAAGAGCGCTGAAGCGCAACTACGTACCTAAAGCAGCGTCAGCACCCGATCGAATGACCAATGACCAATTAAGCAATTTTCACTTTCCTCAACAGACAATTTACCAAAAGTTTGCTCGCATCCCCAGCCGAGAGCGCAGTGCTAAAATAGTGACCCTGAATTTCGTGACAGTGGAGCGATCGCAAACAATCCAACTGCTCTTTAGTTTCTACTCCCTCAGCCACCACGCTCAAGTTCAAATCTCGCCCCAGAGTTGCTACAGCATTTGCGATCGCCCGTTCGCACGGATCAGTCGTCAGTTCGCTGACAAAAGATTTGTCTATTTTCAAGATATTCAACGGAAACTTTTTGAGATAATTTAGAGAACAATAACCCGTACCGAAATCGTCCAGCGCAATCTGCACTCCCATAGCCTGCAACTCCCTCAAAACTTTTGTGGTATAATCCACATCTTGCATAGCTGTAGTCTCGGTGATTTCTAACTCCAAATACTTCGGTGCTAAACCAGTTCTTTCCAAACAATTCGCCACCATTTGCACTAAATTAAATTGCTGAAACTGCCGCGCCGAAAAGTTGACCGCTACCCGCAAATCTGGTTGCAAAGCATCCTGCCAAGCTTTATTTTGAGTGCAGGCAGTTTGCAGCACCCATTCGCCAATAGGGACAATTAATCCGTTCTCTTCGGCGATCGGAATAAATGTCGCCGGAGAAACTAAACCTAATTCTGGATGTTTCCAGCGCAGCAGGGCTTCCATACCCTGGATTTTCCAAGTAGTGATGTTGACTTTTGGCTGGTAAAAAATCTCAAATTCTCCCTGTTCTAGAGCCTCGTGCAACCTGTTTTCTATATTTAGCAACTGGCTGCCTTCGGGATTAAGTGTTGCAGTGTATAATTGATAATTATTTCTTCCCCTTTCCTTAGCGCGGTACAAAGCGGCATCGGCATTTTTGACTAAAGTTTCGGCATCTTCACCGTCGTTGGGATAAAGGGCAATGCCGATGCTGCTACTGATGTGAAACGCCTGTTGTTCTAGTTTAAATGCTGGTTTTAAATTGTCGAGTATTCTTTGAGCTGTTTTAATCGCATCTTCTAAGCAATTGATTTCGGGAAGCAGTACAGTAAATTCATCGCCTCCCCAGCGGGCTACCGTATCCGTCGATCGCAAAGTGTCGCTGATGCGTCCGGCAAAACCCTCTAACAGGCGATCGCCCGCAGCGTGACCTAGTGTATCATTAATCTTTTTGAACCTGTCCAAGTCTAAAAACATCACAGCGAGCATTTTTTCATTTTTTTTAGCTTGTTTTAATGAAGCCAACAGGCGATCGTTAAACAGTATCCGGTTCGGTAAACCTGTGAGTTGGTCATAAACAGCTTGATAGCGAATAATTTCTTCAGCTTGCCTGCGCTGAGTGATATCCATCATAGTGCCAATCGCCCGCACTGCTTCACCGCTAGCATTCCGGATAATGTAACCGCGATCGAGCACAAAAACATATCCCCCATCTGCGCGGCGAAAGCTGTATTCCTCCGACCAACATTGAGCGTCTGAGTTCATTGTTTCGTTGAAGCTAGATTTAACTCTTTCCCGTTCTTCGGGATGAACATTCAGCCACCATGATTCTAATTCTATCGTCTGAGTTTCGTTGAGTTTGTATCCAAAAACTTTTTCAAACTCTTCGCTCAACCAATACTCATTTCTTGACACGTTAAAATCCCAAACTGCATCATTTGTTGCCCGCGTCAGCAGGTGAAAGCGTTCTTCACTTTTGCGGAGTTTTTCTTCAGATTGCCAGCGTTCCGTTACATCCCGAAAGCTGAACACTCGACCAGTAATTTTGCCTCCCGTCTGCTGCGGTAGCGAGTAGCGTTCGACAATTCTGCCATCTTGAAACTCGATGACATCGAAACTTTCTGCTGCGGGGATATCGGACAATTCTTTAGCACGGTTGAGAAAGATTTCCGGGTATCTTAACTGGTTGATTCCGAATCCCAAAATTTGGTTGCTATCTCTCGAATCTAGCAGAAAATCTGGCAACTGCCACATTTGGGCAAACTTACGGTTAAAGCTGACAACTTTTCCTCCACCGTCCACCGCCAGAATGCCGTCAGCAGTAGATTCAATGGTTGCTTGAAGCAAGGAAAGAGATGTTTCTAGTTCTAATTCTGCTAATTTGCGATCGCTAATGTCAAAAGCTGTGACTAATATTGACGCTTTTCTCTCAAATTTGATAATATCAACAGTGGCTTCAATCCAGCGTGTGTCTCCGGTTTTCGTGATAATTCTCACTTCATATTTTGAGCCTGCACTGTCTCGCGGCTGGCGGGATTTACCCCATTGTTTAACTGTCGATCGAAAATCTGGATGAATAAAATCGTATAAATCCAATCCTAGCAATTCTTCGCGAGTATATCCAGTTAAAGCTTCTGTCTGAGAATTGACATAGCGCAACTGTCGGCGCTGATAGATAAATGCAGCAGCATTAACAGTTTCTACCAGTTGCCGAAACTTTTTTTCACTGCGCCGCAAATCTCTTTCAGCCCGCTTGCTATCGGTAATATCTTGTGCTACATACAACTTGCCGCTCACTTCACCTTTGCCGTCGCGAATAGTTGAAATTGAAAGCAGTACAATTATTTTTTTACCCTGTTTGGAAAGGTAGACTTTTTCGACGTTGCGGACAGAACCTTGGGCTGTTAATGTTGCTGATTCTAATCCGGCTGCCGGTGATTCAGTTTGTTTGAAAAGTCCAGCTATTTGTTTGCCTAACAACTCTTTTTTAGAGTATCCTAAAAGTTGACAGGTAGCTTGGTTAGACGACAGGATATGACCGCCGGGAGTTGTAGCAACGATCGAGACGCTCATTTCCTCGCAAATATCGAGGGCGTATTCCGCAGTTTGCTGCAAATCTTGGGTCATTTTGGCAATAGTATCCCCGATATCTTGTTCTTTTTTTTGACGCAACACTTTTTTTGCTTCTGGTAGCTTTTCTTTCTCTGTTTCAGAGTGAGATTTCCCGCTCGTCTTAGATAAGATAGTTGCTGTGTTCGTCCTGATTAATAACGAGATTACTATAGAAATAAAAGCCAAAAAAGAACAGATTGTTTCCCGACCAAAACTACGTTTATTTTCGGAATTTTGCGGAGAATGTATAAAGTTGTCGCTTGGTAAATGTACAGCTTCTCTTTGGGATAAATTATCTACAAATAAGTCGGCGGTTGCCGAAGTAGTGGGGCGAGATGACGCTCCCAAAGAGCTAAGTTTCTCAGGCTCCAGCAAAATTGCTTCCACACTGCGATTGTCGGTTATATCCCCTATACTTGCCGACAATTTTATTGAATTAATGCTACATTCCACACCAAAAATAGCAGCAGTCAAAGATACCAAAATCAATTGATACGTAATTTTCATTTGCTCCAGTTCCTGATTTTAAAAAGATGTCTTCCTGTCTCAAGAAATCTAAATACTTTGAGCATATGTTGAGGAATTACAGAAAGAATAGCACCTAAATTTATGTTGCTTTAGTAAATTGAAGAGTTCAAAAATAAGAATTTATCTTTGTAACTAATTATAATTTTAATCTTAATTTAAGATCTGTCATCGGCCATTGTGCCACAAACTATCCGCCATTATGCCTAGACATCGGCTGGGATCGCGCTAAAATTAGAAAATTCCCGCTCATAGGCGGCGGAGATTTGTTAGAAAAATAAACAATTAGCTTAAGATCGATGCAGAGATCCACGAATTGAACCAATGAGTCAGACGATCCCAGAACTCCAAACAGAAGTCCGCGCGCTGCAAGCAGAAGTTGCCACTCTGCAAGAGACGCGGGAAAAACTTTGCCTACAGCGCTCAGAGTGCCGAGTGACAGTCAGTTTTCCCAAGAATAATACTCCTGAGGCCCTTGCCGAGTTCCACCAGCAAAATGCTGCTTTTGGGGAGCAGTGGTTGCAGCAAATCCAGGAAATTGACCGAGAGACTAAAATTATTGAAAAGCAACTGGAAGCAAAACAGGCTTTACTCAATTACAAACAAGGTGAACTAGATAAATTGCTGGCGGGAGAGCACTGGAAAGAAGTAGAAAACCACGTTCAAACCGGGGAAAAGCGCTTGCAAGCACAAGCTCGCAAAATTAATCAAGCAGCAGCGCAGCTAGAGGCAGAAATCCAAGCTTTAAAAGCACTGTACGACCAACTAAATCCCAGTTACTCGGAGTGGTTTCAACAACCAACTCAAATTGTTGAGTTTTCCGCAAAAACTATTCCTTATGCTGTGGGTAGCAGCAGCGGGTTGATATTGGGAAATAAGGAGATAGAGTGGGAGAAAAAGTAGTTTTGAGTTGTGAGTTACGAATGTAAATTAGTATTTGAGTTCGTCGTGAATTTTCTGAAGCAAGTAACAGGAATTACGCAACGGCTACATTGAAACAGGTACGTAGTTGCGATGAAAGCGCTCTTTCATATATAAAAGAAAAGAGCGCTGAAGCGCAACTACGTACCTAAGAGCTAGTTATACAATACGATCTTTGAGGATAGCGCTACTAGAAAAAATGTTAAGAACTTTGAGTTTCATTTTTGGAAACAGGGTTATTTTAAAGGATGGTGTCAAGTAAAATCACAAACATAATAGCCTAAAATATAAAATAGACTTACTGATGAAACAATTGATTTCGATAGCGCTATTTATTCTGGTTGCGGTGGCAGTTGTGGGTTGGGGCTCTGACTCGTTGCAGCCGAAAACGGCTGTACCGGAAGTTTCGATCGATCGCACTATCCACACTTTCCAAAGCCAGTCTCCTGCTGAAAAAAATGCAGTCAGTCAGCCGCAAGTTGACTCGTCCCGGTTGTGGAAACACGTCGAAACTTTAGCAGGGGAACGCGAGGGAGAACGAGCTCGCTCTTTTACGAGAGACTACATTTCCCAACAACTGAAAACCTTCGGTTTTTCACCAAAATTGCAGGAGTTCGATCGCGGAATCAACGTTTTCGCCGAGAGAAAAGGTACTGACTCAAACGCTGGTGCAATTTTAATTGCAGCACACTACGATACTGTACCACAATCTCCTGGGGCTGACGACAATGCAACAGGAGTTGCGGCAGTTTTAGAAGTAGCAAGATTGCTGGGTTCTCGTCCTACGCCTCGGACATTGCAAGTGGCATTTTTTGACCGGGAAGAAATCGGACTTTTAGGTAGTTTAGCATTCGCGGGTAGCCCGGCGCGGTTAAAAAATTTGCAGGGTGCGATCGTCCTGGATATGATCGGTTATGCCTGCCGCACGGCTGGATGTCAGCGATATCCCGAAGGATTGAAACCGCAACCTTTTCTAGATGCAGCGGGGGTGACTTCTCCCGATAAGGGCGAGTTTATTGCTGTGATTGGGGATGCGGAACATCCGCTGCTGTTGGGTACTTTTGCGGAGTCGCCACAAGCTGATTTACCACCGGTGATGACGTTGCCGGTTCCTCTGAAAGGGCTGCTGACTCCCGATGTTTTGCGTAGTGACCACGCGCCTTTCTGGTATAAAGGAGTTGGTGCTGTGTTGGTGACGGATACTGCAAATTTGCGATCGCCCCACTACCACCAGTCTACCGATACACTCGCAAATATCGATCGACCTTTTTTCATCGGTTCTGCTCAAATTGTGGTTAATGCTACTGCTAAATTATTGGAAATTCGGTAATGGGTAATGGGTAATGGGTAATGGGTAATGGGTAATTGGTAATTGGTAATTGGTAATTGGTAATTGGTAATGGGTAATGGGTAATTGGTAATTGGTAATGGGTAATTGGTAATTGGTAATGGGTAATTGGTAATTGGTAATTGGTAATTGGTAATTGGTAATTGGTAATTATGTAAGGTGTTCTTTCCTTCTTCCTTCTTCCCTCTTCCTTCTTCCTTCTTCCTTCTTCCTTCTTCCTTACAAGAAATGACTAACAAAGACAATCTGCGACAGCATTTACTGCAACTAGACAATCGAAGCTACAAAGCGTACAAAGACATTCAAGGTAGATATGATTTTTCAGAATTCACATTAATAATTGATTATGTCCAGGGAGATCCCTTTGCATCTCCCAGTAAATTTAGAGTCAAAGTTCCGCCAAACATTGCTCGAATTCCCCGCGAACTTTTCCAATCTCGCAGTCGAGAAATAGCCCTGCGAGATTACCTAACTCGCCAGTTTGACAAAGCAGCATATAGCATCAGCAGCAAGCGCGGCAGCGGTAAAAGCGGTACGATCGCAGTGACTCGCTTCAGACAAGAAGTTTTAGAACGAACTTCGGCATTTATCCTAGACTCAACTGCATCAGATCTGGGAGATTTAGGGGGGGTTGAAATCCGATTTTCCGTCGGACTTCCGGCGGGCGGGCGCAGTATTTTAGGGCGACAAGCTGCTGAAATGCTGTGCGAAGATATCCCGCGAATTGTCAGCCAATCTCTGAAATATTCTAGCTTAAATGCTGCGGAATGTCGCCTTCATGTTGAAACGGTAGAAGATGCTGATTGGCTGCGGCAGCAGTTAGCTGAAAACGGATTAGTTGCGTTTGTTGCTGACGGTTCTATTTTACCCCGCCGCAGCGGTGTTGACAACCGTCCTCTGTTAAATGATGCTGTGGCTTTTGTGTCGCCACCGTCGTTAAAGGTTGAGTTTAATTGTCCGAATCGCGGTTTGATTTCCGGTATGGGAATTTCCGCTGGGATTAGTTTGATTGTGGGCGGTGGCTATCACGGCAAATCAACTTTACTCAGGGCGATTGAGTTGGGAGTTTATAACCGAATTCCGGGTGATGGTAGGGAATTTGTGGTGACAAGTCCGGCGGCGGTGAAAATTCGGGCGGAAGATGGCAGAAGTGTGGCGTCGGTGGATATTTCTCCTTTTATCAATCATTTGCCGCAAGGTAGAGATACTGTACAATTTTCTACTGCAAATGCGAGCGGCAGTACGTCGCAAGCTGCTAATATTATTGAGGCTTTGGAAGTTGGGAGAAGGAAGAAGGAAGAAGGAAGAAGGAAGAAGGAAGAGGGAAGAAGGAAGAGGGAAGAATCTCAATCTTTTGCGACAGGGATGCAAGCCGCCTCTTGTGAAGGGGATTTAGTACCTGTTTTGTTGGTGGATGAGGATACGGCGGCGACTAATTTTATGATTCGCGATCGCAGAATGCAGGCCCTGATTGCTAAGGATAAGGAACCGATTACGCCGTTTATCGATAAAGTGAAACAGTTGTACGCAGATTATGGCGTATCGACGATTTTAGTCATGGGCGGAAGCGGCGATTATTTTGATGTGGCGGATACTGTGATTTCCATGGATAATTTTGCAGCATATAATGTGACGGAAAAAGCTAAAGAAATAGCAAGTATTTACTCGACCAGTCGCGCTGCTGAAGGGGGAGAAAGTTTTGGTGATATTACTCACAGAGTCCCGGTTCCTGCTAGTTTAGATCCGAGTCGGGGACGGCGAGATGTGCGGGTGAAGGTGCGGGATGTGGATGAATTGGCTTTCGGAACTGAGGAGATTGATTTGGGCGCTGTCGAGCAAATTGTGGACAGGGGACAGTTGCGGGCGATCGCCTCGGCAATGGTTTATGCAAAGGGTCACTACATAGACGGGAAGCGCACTTTGTCGGAAATTATCGATTTGGTGATGGCAGATATTGACGCGCAGGGGATGGATATTTTATCCTCTTTTCCTGAGGGGGATTTTGCTATGTTTCGCCGCTTTGAATTGGCGGCGGCTATTAATCGGCTGCGAAGTTTGTCGGTTGTCAGTTGACAGTTGTCAGTTGTCAGTTGTGTGCATTTGAGTTTGCCAAATACGTGTGTAGGGGCGAAGCATGACCGCAGAAAATATGAGATTATCACTAATAACTTATATGCGGTCATGCTTCGCCCTCTTCAAAACCCAGATGCGCCCTGTCAGTTGACGGTTGACAAAATGAAGAGGAAAGAATGAAGAGGGAATAGGGAATAAGTAATATAGATGTAACGCGCGCGGAAGACGATAGTATAGACATTTTGCATTAGTTCGCAAATAAATAAGTGGATTGTTGCCTTACTTTTGATATGCTGACAAAAGTGAATGCAAAAAAGGCGATTTAAATATGATAGGTAATATAGGACAACCGACTGCTGTCAGCGATCGCCCTTATTTAGTATTAACGAGTCAAGATCAAAGCATACAGTTGGAGTTAAAACAGCCGCAGCACGTACTGGGGCGCGATCGCACTCGTGCTGATTTGGTTGTTCCCGAACCCTGGCGGGCAGTTTCCGGCGTTCACGCTGTGTTGCGCCAAATTGGTCAAAATTACTGGATTTACGACGGTGACGGCCAGCAGCCGAGCACTAATGGCTTATTTGTCGATCGCACTCGCATCACTCCCAACGACGGTTATTGTCTCAAAAACGGTACAGAAATTAAAATCGGTCTCGATCCCAAAAATCAAGTTTTGGTGACTTATTTTAATCCCCTGGCGAGTCAAATCTTTCCCCCCAGCAAACAGTCAATTCCCCTCAGCAATCGATCGGTTTTGTTGGGCCGCGATCCAAATGCTTCGCTACAATTAGATGCGCCACTGGTTTCGAGGCGACACGCGACAATTGACGCTGACAGTCGCGGCAATTATATTTTACGCGATCACAGTGTTAATGGCGTTTTTGTCAACGGCCAGCGCATCACGAATTCTGTACAGTTGGCCGAGGGAGATGCGATTCGGATCGGCCCGTTTACTCTAACTTACCGCAATCATACGTTAGAGGTGCAAGACCGAGGCAGTCAAATTCGCCTGGATGCTGACAGTCTGGTGATTCCCAAGCGCTTGGATCGTATCACTTTGGCGATCGAACCTGGGCAGTTTGTGGCTTTAGTCGGCGGTAGCGGCGCGGGTAAATCTACTTTAATGCGGACGCTTTTAGGCATCGAGAAAACTACTCAAGGCGCTGTGTTTCTCAACGGCGACAACCTGCGCCAAAACTTCAATATTTATCGCAATCAAATTGGTTACGTGCCTCAAGATGATATTATTCACGCAGATTTGACAGTAGAAGAAGTGTTGAGTTATGCCGCTAAATTACGCTTACCTCCCGATACAGATGTTAAGGAAGTAGTCACAAAAACTTTAGAAGATATTGAAATGACTCACCGCCGTACTGCTTTTGTAAAACAGCTTAGTGGCGGACAGCGCAAACGGGTTAGCATCGGAGTTGAACTGTTAGCAGATCCGAAACTTTTCTTTTTGGACGAACCGACTTCTGGGCTCGATCCGGGTTTGGACAAGAAGATGATGCAACTGTTGCGAAAGTTGGCAAGTCAAGGCCGGACGGTGATTCTGGTGACTCACGCGACGGCAAATATCACGATGTGCGATCGCATTGTGTTTATGGGCCGCGGCGGACGGCTTTGTTACTTCGGCCCGCCCACGGAAGCCCTCGATTTTTTCGATGTCAAAACTGGGGATTTTGCCGATATTTACAACGAATTAGAAACGTCAGAAACTAACGTTCAAAGTTGGGCAGAAAAATTTCTAAAATCTCCCTACTATCAGCGCTATATTGTTAACCACTTCAGCACCGGCAACGCTAGTGGAAAAACGCCCGCTGCACCTCCCAAGCCCAAATCTCTATCTTTTATCAAACAACTTGTTTTGCTATCTCAGCGCTATTTTCAACTAATTTCCCGCGACTTAGTTAACTTAAGTTTAGCTCTTTTGACTGCGCCGATCGGGATTAGTTTGCTGCGGCTTGCCGTCAGGGATAAAGACCCGTTAATTGGCGCGCCGGAGCCAACTTTAGCACCTTTAGCGATGCGAGTTTTGTTTGTGTTTACCTGCGCGGCTATTTGGGTGGGTCTGGCAACTTCCCTGCAAGAAATTGTCAAGGAATCTGCTATTTATCTGCGGGAACGTTTGGTTAATTTAGGATTATTTGCTTATTTGGGTTCCAAGGTTTTCATACTTTCCGGGTTAGCAGTATTGCAAACGCTGTTGATGGTAGGAGTGATTCTGATTGCTTTCAAATCCCCCGAACCGAGTTTGATTTCCTGGCCGGTGGGAGCAGCTATTACCACTTTTCTAACTTTAATGAGCTGCATCAGTCTCGGATTGCTGGTTTCGGCGATCGTCAAAAATGGCTCTCAAGCTAACAGTGCTTTACCTCTAATATTGCTACCTCAGATTATTTTCTCGGGAGTTTTGTTTAGGATGGAAGGTGTGGCGAGCAAGTTTTCTTGGTTGATGTTAAGTCGTTGGTCTGTGGGCGCTTACGGCTCTTTAGTTAATGTAAACGCGATGGTTCCCGCGCCTACGACTTTGCCGGACGGGAGTACACTTCCTCAGCCGTTTGAGCCTACTCCTGTTTACGATCCGACGTGGCACAATCTGAGTTTAAATTGGGGGATTTTGTGCGTGCATATTTTCGTATATTTGATGTTGACTCTGTGGTTGCAGAAACGGAAAGATATTTTATAGCAGTTGACAGTTGACAGTTAAAAAGTTAATAACGTAGGGTGCGTCACCATGAATCATCTGCTCGAAAAAGTGAAAAATCTCACAGCGACGCACCTTTCACAGTTGACAGTTGACACTTGACAGTTTAAACCAAGAAGGGCTAAAGCCCAACAACGTCCGCGAATCTTTGTGAGAACCGCTATACAATTAGAAATCTGCACTTAGTTAATGCCAAAGATTTGAGGATTAAATGTTAGTTAAAACCAACGCCTTAGTAGAAATTCCTGCATCACCGGAAGTAGTCTTTGATTTTGTGGCATCACTATCGAATGTGCCAAAATCATTTCGCGGATTTGGTTTAATTCCAGCAATTATTAAAGCTGAAATGGCTGATGGTGGAGAAATGCGTGAAGGCGGTGTGCGTCAGATAAAACATTCCGATGGATCGGTGATTGATGAAGAAATAATTACTTTTAAAAAGCCAGAAAGACAAACTTACCGATTGGTTAGAGGGTTTAAGTTTCCGATTTCTCTACTGATTGAGTCTGGTGGCGGAGATTGGAAGTTTACTACTACAGAAAAGGGGACTCGGATTGATTGGGAGTTTTACTTTATGCTGACTTCTCCGGTATTTTATCCGGTTGGGTTGTTGTTGGTTCAGGTTTTTATGCAAAAAGCTATGCAGCAGTGTTTAGACAATATTCAACAATCTTTGGCTAACCAAAGCGAAGGGATTGTATGAATTATTGGCTGATGAAGTCGGAACCGGATGTTTATAGTATTGCGGACTTGCGGCGTGACAAATTTTCGATTTGGGATGGCGTTCGTAACTATCAAGCGCGCAATTTTATGCGGCAAATGAGTTTGGGTGATTTAGTATTTTTTTACCATTCTAATACTAAAATTCCGGGCATTGTTGGGTTGGCGCGCGTGGTTGAAACTGGGATTGCTGACCCGACTCAGTTTGATGTGAATAGCGAGTATTATGATGCTAAATCGCAGCTTGATGCGCCTCGGTGGCAGACTGTGAAAGTTGAGTTTGTTGAAGAGTTTACTAAGTTAATATCTTTGGATGAACTGAAAGCAAAGTTTACTGCTGATGAGATTTTGGTGGTGAGGAAAGGTAATCGCTTGTCGGTGATGCCGGTGTCTGAAAGTGCGGCGCAGAAGATTTTTAAGGTGAGGTAGGAGAAAGGTGTTGATATTTGTCACAGGCAAGATGCCTGTGCCACAAAAAATCTTGTGGGGTGGGCTTCTAGCCCGCCCCTAATATTTGTCACAGGCAAGATGCCTGTGATGCCTGTGCCACAAAAAATCTTGTGGGGTGGGCTTCTAGCCCGTCACAGGCAAGATGCCTGTGCCACAAAAAATCTTGTGGGGTGGGCTTCTAGCCCGCCCCAATCTTTGTCACAGGCAAGATGCCTGTGCCACAAAAAATCTTGTGGGGTGGGCTTCTAGCCCGCCCCAATCTTTGTCACAGGCAAGATGTGGTATTGACCTCTTCCCTGGTTAAAGCTATTTTATATTAAGTTGTGATTGTACGAAGTAGTAGTATGATTCATAGAAATTTGAGTCAGGGAAGCAATCAGCAGTTGGGCGGGCAAGATGCCCATCCCAGCAACAAGTATCAATCTGTGATGAAGTCGGTTTCTAGGCTGGGCGGGCAAGATGCCCACCCCACCAACAATTATCAATCTTTGGTGGAACCAAAGTTGAAAATTACTTATAGGAATTTACCTCATTGGGAGTTAGATGGATCGGTCTATTTCATTACTTTTAATACTTGGGAAAAGCTAGAATTGACTCCGGCAGCTCAACAAGTAGTTTTTAATGCTTGCAACTTTTTTGACAAAAAAAGGTATGAGGTGTTTTGCTTGGTTGTAATGCCAGATCATGTGCATATGTTAATTCAGCCTTTGCCAAAGTCGAAGGATAAATTTTGGTCGCTCAGCAGCATTATGCACAGTATGAAAAGCTACAGTTCTAAGCAAATTCCGAAGGTGATGAAGCATATCGGTACTGTCTGGCAAGATGAGCGACATGACCGAATAGTCAGAGATGAAGGAGAATTTGATGGTTTTTGGGAATATATCAGGCAAAATCCTGTCAAAGCTGGTCTTTGTTTGACTCCAGACGAATATCCTTTTTTCTGTCAAATATCTGAAGGTTAGTGTCTGTCCTTTTATTTGTCACAGGCAAGATGCCTGTGCCACAAGCACTTTCACAGGCAAGATGCCTGTGCCACAAAAAATCTTGTGGGGTGGGCTTCTAGCCCGCCCCTA
>NZ_JAEQCX010000227.1:0-2323 GCF_020738035.1 Microcoleus sp. PH2017_28_MFU_U_A | reverse complement strand
GTGCGGTTCGTTGATTGAAACCAAAGTCTCATAAAACTTAGGAGGAAAATCGTCTCTACACCGCCTTGAGTGCAAACTCAGAAATATAGTAGAGATAACTTTAGTTTAGTGTGAGTGCGTCAAACTCAAATTTGACAAGTCTTACCCGCTAGGAATGGCGTGATGCCAAAACTGCCCACATGGATAGAGAACAAACTCTAAAAATGAAGCTGGGGACAGAACGAGAATAACAAACCTGAGATGGTAGCAACTCGTATAGGTAAGTAGTCAAGGTTAAACATTAGTTGAACTCTCGGAAAAAGCGTCTGAACGTGAACGACCGAAATCAAGGTCGAACAACGACACAACCTAACACTTCAAGTGTGAAAATACCCGCATTATTTTGAACTGGATAAATGCAATTCTGGGAAATCGTGGGCGAAATGAGAGAACCTAAAACTACAAAACAACTAAACCGAGGAACGAATAAAACGGCTCTTTCAACCTTCAATTTGAGGAGATTAATTTCTCAAATTGTGGACTCCTTAAATAAGGGTTAGCGGGTAGAGCTGGTAAGATGTACTCAAAAATTCAAGAAATCAGGACTCTTGGACAACTGGGTACGGTTTACATAGAAAATGTTCATTCAGGCGTAGAGAATGTTATGGCAACGGAGTTAAATCCAGTTGATAAATGGAAATCAATTCCTTGGCGCAAGCTGCGGAAAATTGTATTTCGCCTACAAGTGAGAATATTCAAGGCTCAAAAGAACGGTAACGTGCTCCTAGTACGTAAGCTTCAAAAACTTTTATTAAGCTCCAGAGCAGCGAAATTGCTTGCTATTCGGCAAGTGACACAGTTAAATACTGGACGGAAA
Organism: Microcoleus sp. PH2017_28_MFU_U_A; assembly: GCF_020738035.1. Classification (NCBI taxonomy): domain Bacteria; kingdom Bacillati; phylum Cyanobacteriota; class Cyanophyceae; order Oscillatoriales; family Microcoleaceae; genus Microcoleus; species Microcoleus sp. PH2017_28_MFU_U_A. The sequence goes on along the minus strand of NZ_JAEQCX010000227.1, from coordinate 1,467 downwards.
ACCGCAGGGGTGGACGGAAAGAAAGCCCTCGAACCCTCACAAAGACTGGCACTATTTGAAGTGTTAGTTAAGAACTGGAAGCAATGGAAACATCAGCCCTTAAAGCGAGTGTATATCCCCAAAGTAGACGGAACTAAAAGAGGACTAGGAATCCCGACCATTAGCGACAGAGCATATCAATGTCTCATCAAATATGCCTTGGAACCCGCAGCAGAAGCTACGTTCAACGCTCATTCTTATGGGTTTAGACCTAGCAGAAGCTGCCATGATATCCAGAGACAATTATTCAATAATCTAAACTCTAGCAGTAATGGGTTAGAAAAAAGAATTTTGGAATTGGATATTGAAAAATGTTTCGACAAGATTGACCACAAATTCTTAATGCAATCAGTCCAACTACCAAAGGCAGCAAAACAAGGGGTATTTAGGGCAATAAAAGCTGGAGTCAGAGGAGAATTTCCTTCATCAGAATCCGGTACACCGCAAGGTGGAGTTTTCAGCCCATTACTAGCAAATATAGTTCTTCACGGATTAGAGAACGTTGGTCATGAGGTTAGATTGAAAATCAGAAATGGTGGCAGATACATAGACACTATTACTGGATTTCGTTATGCGGATGACGTTGTGTTTATTCTGAAACCAGAAGACGACCCTGAGCCCCTCCGAGGATACATTGATAAATTCTTGGAAACAAGAGGATTAAAAGTTAAAGAAGCCAAAACCAAAGTCGTACATAGTACAGATGGTTTCGACTTCCTTGGGTGGAACTTCTCAGTTAAGCCCAATGGTAAATTCATTTCAACACCAAGTCAAAAAGCTACAATTAGCATTAAGGCAAAAGTTAAAGAAGTGATAAAAGATAGTCGTTTCACTCTCGAGCATCGAATCAACAAGTGTGGTTCGGTGGTAAGAGGGTGGAGAAATTACCATAGATTCTGCGATATGAGTCAACACGACCTGTGGTCACTGCACTATTGGTTATGGAAATTCATTCGGAAACAAGGAAGATACAACCGTTATCAAACCAATAAGGTTATAAAAAGAGCAATTCCTGCGGTTAGTTGGTCAGCCTGCAAGTTTGTCATTGTCAAGGGAGATAAATCACCCTATGATGGCGATTTTGTTTATTGGTCAAAACGAGAGAATGCTAACTACGATGGAATAACGGCACGACTTCTCAAGAAACAGAATCACAAATGTACAGAATGTAATCTATCGTTCATGTCAGGTGATATTGCACAACTACACCATATCGACGGCAACCATAACAATTGGAAACCTATAAATTTGGAAGTTCTACATCGTGAATGTCACCAGCATCAGACCGTTCATGGTCAGGTGAGAGTCCGAACAGCGGGTTAAACCCGACTTATTAGGTGTCAGACTAGGAGCCGGATGCAGTGAAAGCTGCACGTCCGCGTTCTGAAGGAGAGGTGTCCTGTGGTAACACAGGCATCGACTCTAATT
>NZ_JAEQCX010000113.1:34594-48707 GCF_020738035.1 Microcoleus sp. PH2017_28_MFU_U_A | reverse complement strand
TCAAATCGAGAGAGCCAATCAAAATCAAAATCAACTGCAATCTCAAATATCCGACTTAGAAAATCAGTTAGAAAATGGGCGTCAAACTCGATCGCAATTAGAGTCTCAACTAGAAACTGCTAACAGAGAGCGATCGCACATTTACGCCCAACTCTCGGAAATGCAAAGTCAAATCGAGAAAGCAAACCAGAGTCAAGCTCAACTTCAATCTCAAATATCTGAGTTAGAACATCACTTAGAAACAGTATATCAAGAACGGTTGCAGCCAACACCGGAAATTACTGCAACAGCGGAAGAATCACCAAAAGCTGAATTACTAGATAAAAACGCCGAGTCAACCCCAGAAGCAGCAATTTTGAAAAATCAAGAATTTGTAGTTTCTCAGCAAGGCGAAGGTGACTATACCACTATTAGCGAAGCCCTAAAAAATGCTGTTTCAGGTACGCGAATTTATGTGCATCCGGGTGTGTACAAAGAAAGTATAATAATCGACAAATCTGTGGAAATTATCGGCAACATAGAAGCGGGTAGCGTCACTGTTGAAAGCAGCGATTCAAACTGCATTCAAATGGCAACAGACAGCGCTTTAGTCCGAGGATTGACAATTAAAACAACAGGAAAATATTACGCTGTAGATATTCGCCAAGGCGAGTTAATCGTAGAAGACAGCGATATCACTTCTGCCAACTATTCTGTGGTAGTAATCTGCGGCTCTAATGCTAATTCAGTAATCCGTCGCTGTCAAATTCATGATGGAATATGGAACGGAATCTTTATCTCGGATAATGGCAAAGCAACGGTGGAAGATTGCAATATCTATAATAACGGCACTCTGGGAATAGGTGTCGGATTGGGAGGAAAATTGATTGCGCGCAGGTGTAGAATTAATGGTAATGAAGGTGAGGCGATCGCAGTTTACAGAGATAGTATTGCTACGGTGGATGATTGCGATTTAACCGGCAATACTGGGGGTGCTTGGCGGATTGCAGATAACGGATATATTCGCGGGAAAGGCAATCAAGAATAGAAGAAGTCATTAGTCATTTGGGACGGGCTAGAAGCCCATCCCACAAAAATCTTTTTTATTGTGGGATGGGCTTCTAGCCCGTCCTAATTATTTTTGCAAGAAGTCTATAATCTTAAACAAAAGACTTAACCGCATTTGCCAAATCCGCCGCATACTCTTCGTGCAAGCCCAAAGAACCAGGGATAACTCGCGATTCTACTCCCGGTAATTGGGCTAATACTTCCATTTCCGCCTTAGATTTGGGCGGTGCTTTCTCAGCAATTACAACCATCACGGGTACTGCTAATTCTTGGAAGTTGGCGACAAATTCTTCTCGGGTTTTTGCCGGATCTAAACCACCAGTTACAAAAGCCGCCGAACCAAATCTCGCACCCGCTTTCTGAGTAACTTTCCACTTGTTTTGGATGAAATCGGGGGTGACTTTTGCTGCATCCGCGTAGACGTGGCGGCGGTACATTAAACCCAGGAATGACGGCGCAGTGTTCAGTTTGTAAAGGAATTGACCGAGTAAGGGCGATCGCACTAATTCTCTCACAATTCCGTGCCAGCCGCTTTGCTGTTTGCTCATCGTCGGTAAAGGCCCGCGCCAAGTCGGTGCAGCTAACACAATTTTTGACCAAACATTCGGCTTTGACTGCGCTAATTGCATCGCATAACCGGCAGCGTGACCGGCCGCAACTACAGCCACAGGACTGCTAAAAGTAGACTCAACAAAATCCTGAATAAATTGATGATATAATTGCGGTTCGTAGTCGGTGCACGGGCGATCCGAGTCGCCAAAACCAGGCCAATCTACACTCACAACTTGAAAGTTAGGCGCCAACAATTCCGCTAAAGGACGCATTTCTGCTCGTGTTGAAACCGTACTGAAAGCTGGCAGCAATAATACGGTGTTTCCTTGTCCTCTGGTTTCGTAAATAACTTTGATTTGCGTTCCTTTCCAGTTCCAGAGATATTCTTGAACTGTCGCGGGATAGCTGCCATAATTAGATTGGATTAAATCAGCAGTCTGAGTCACAGCTTTTGCTCCTGTTAATTTGCTTCTGCTTGCGCGCTAACTTCGCAACCCAGTGCCTTGTTTCTCATCATTTGAAAGATGTTATAAAATCCGTTAGCGCGAGAAGGTGTCAGGCTCACATTCAATCCCGTATCTTGAATAAAATCTGGGGTAACGCTGACTATTTCCGCAGGCGTCAATCCGCTTAAACCTTCGACGAGCAAGCCAACTAATCCTTTGACTAGCTGAGCGTCTGAATCGCCTTCAAAGGAAACTTTTCCGTCGGCTAAAGTTGCGGTAATATAAACTTGTGACACGCAGCCAGAAACTTTGTTCTCTGGCTGTTTATTGCTTTCGGGAAATGGTGGGAGTCGCTTGGCATACCACAGCAGTTGTTCGTAGCGCTGTTTCGGATCGGAGTGTCGCTGGAAGCGCTGGACAATTTTAGCTAGGGTTGGCGGTAGCGCGGTATTTGCGGACATGATTTCGAGTAGCGGTTTACATCGCTAATATTATACATTTCATTTTAGCAGTCGGTGCGGGCGATCGCCAATCAGAATAGGTTATTGTAGAGAAAAATTGCGTGAAGCGTTCGCTCTCCCCTTCCCGAAGGCTAGCTATCCCGTTATTAATCGCCCTACAAATCTCAACGGAGGAAATATGGTATTTGGTGCAGTTGACGAACATTGGTGCCGAGTTGTGATGAACCGCGAAACTCGCAACATCGTTAAAAGCTTGCAGCCCGATCGATTAAATACCTTAGAAATCTCTGGCGACAGTTGGGGCAAATTAGAATCTTTTCAAAGCTATAAATCCGTCAAATATCCAGAGTTTGACATTTGCGAGTGTTGCCTCGATCAAACATTTGATTTAATCATTGCCGAACAGATATTTGAACATTTACTTTGGCCTTACCGCGCTGGCAAAAATATCTATCAAATGCTCGACAAAAACGGTTATTTTTTAATAACTATACCGTTTTTGATTCGGATTCACGATTACCCTAACGACTGCTCTCGCTGGACAGAAACAGGAATCAAATACCTGCTGGCTGAATGCGGTTTCAATTTAGAGCGCATCCAAACAGGCTCTTGGGGAAACCGCGCTTGTATTGTGGCAAACTTCTCAAAATGGGAATATTACAATGCTTCCATTCATTCGTTAGCAAATGAGCCGGATTTTCCCTTAGTAGTATGGGCTTTGGCGCAGAAATAACACCCCGATCGAACAATTTGAGATTTGAAATTTTTGGTTTTAGATTTGGGATTTTAGATTTTAGATTACCGAAGAAGACTGCGCCAAACTACGAGAGAGTCGATCTTACAAAACAACGTTAGCTGAAGCAGTCTTGGCGATCGCGCTCAACTCAAGTCCAAGGGCGGCAAACCGCGCAACTGACGCAGGGAATTGATGCACAACTGACAGTCGCAGCCAAACAGCGCCGCCGCTGCATCGCTTTCTTCCTCCGTAAAATCTAGCATCGCCACCGGTTCTTGATTCGGGCGCTGCCAACCGATTCTGGCCTTGGAATTAGCAGCAGCAGCCTTACCGGGAAGGCGCATACAAGTCAGACGTTGGGCGTGGGGCGATCGCACGCAGGTTGGCGCATCAGCCGATTTACCCGGTGTTTCGCCTATGTTTTGAGTTTGGGCGATCGCGCTCAAAGACATCAGAGATCCAAACAGCGTCGGACTTACAAGCAAAGTGAGGAGCAATCTATTCATTTGTCGTCCTTAAGAACTTCAACGTACACAGTAGCGGATTATCTGTGGCAATTCAACAAGGTTTTTGGCTTGCATCAGTATGGCTTACCCTCACAGTCTTGGATGCATCGATACCAAAGAAACCAGGTTTTTTACCGAGATTAAAGGCTACAATCCAGTATTTTTTTTGGTGAAAAACCCGATTCATATGGAATATATCTATATAAATGAGTATAATTTATCTGATTAATATTAATATTAAGATGGCTGAGAAGCACTCCGATCGAGAGATAGGTTATTAGGTGGAGTTGGTAAAGGAACATCACCCTCAACAGGAGTAAGAGTTACTTGTTGCTTAGAAGCAGCCTTATTAGCCTTAACAATTTCGGTAATTGCTTCCCACAAATAAGGTTGAGTAACACACTTTTTCTCTTTAGGTTTTTTTTCTCTAGCAGCAGCAACTACAGCTTGAAACACAGCATTTTTAATATCTCTACCTGAGATTCCATCAAATTCTTTGGCTAATTCAGCAAAGTTGACGGAATCGGCTAAAGGAAGTTTGCTCGGTATCTGTGCTTCCCAAATTTTTTCTCTTGCTCCTTCATTTGGTAAATCAAACTGAACTTTCCAGCGAATTCTACTAATAAATGCAGCATCATAATTGCGAATTAAGTTAGTAGCAAAAATCACAATACCTTCATAAGCTGATAATTGTTTAATCATCACACTGCGGGTCAAATTAACTGCTGTATCCGTTGATTGAGTAACATTTTCTAGTCGTTTACCCAAGAAAGAATCAGCTTCATCAAAAAATAACACTGCCTTATTTTGCGTAGCAAAATCAAAAGCACCTCGAATATTTTTAGGAGTTTCGCCAACATATTTAGACTCTATCTGTTCATAGGGAACATCGAGTAATTTGAGGTTTAAAGCATGAGCAACAGCTTCAGCCGTCAGAGTTTTTCCGGTTCCTGGTAGACCCGAAAAATTGACAGAAAGAGCTTTATCTAATTTGTGCTTTTCTGCCATTCCCCACTCTTGATAAATTAAATCTTGATACTCTATTTCAGCCAAGATTAAATCTACTTGATGCTTAGTATTTTCTGACAAAATTACATCATTTAACGTATATTTGGCATCTCTTAAATATAAACTAAAATCGATCTTTGATTTTGAATCTTCATCTTTTTCTGGTTCGTGTTTGGAGTTGTTAGCAGTTTCACCTGCCGCTTTCAGAAAATTATCTAATCTTGGCATATTTTTTACATCCTTTTATATTGTCAAAAATTTAATTCCAATCTTCCAGAACACCTATTTCAGCTTGCGATCGATTTCTAGGAAAATGTCTAGTGGCATATTCTGGCACTCCCTCAATGCTAAAAACTTGAGACGGTTTTACATCAATATAATTAGGATCCCATATTTCCATAATTATTTCATCTTGTTTTCTGCCAAGATAAAATATTACATACAAAGTGCTGCGGCGACCAAACTCTGAAATTAAGACAGGTTCAATTTCTTGTTCCCAAATTGGCTCTAATTTTTCTAGGACAATTTCTGGAAACATCGCGGAGTTTTTCTGTTGTCTTCTAAACATCTCAGTGAAGATACCAAAACCGCTGCGTCTCTTACCATAAATTATACCATCTTCAACGCTATCTTGAAATTCTGATGCTCGATCTCGTTTTGGATTTCTTGGATCAAATTTTGGCATTTTTTACTCCTTTGAAAGTTGAATAATTAATGAATAGCAAATTTTTTGTTAATCAATTTGGATGATTAAAGCATTGTAAAATAGATTTTGCTTCATATCGCTGTAAGGATCTAAGGTGCTATTTACCATTTCTAGCGCTTTACCAAAAGGACTAGCCTCCATTAATTTTACGAAAGGATTATTCGCTAGTTCGGATGGCAGTTCAGGTGGTGCGATAAACTTGAGAAATAACGGAGTAAATAATTCCATTGCTATTTTTTCCCAACGTTCATATTCTATGCCTGTTAACTGATTATCCAAAACATAGATCGCTTCCAATTTAGAAGAACGAACATTAGAATTAATTTCTAAGTCACGTTCATCTAATTGAGGGATTTGATAACCTCTTTCCTCATCTTTTGTTTCTGTGTCATAGAGCCAAATCTGGAGAGATTTGAAATCACATTCGGGCATGAGACGAGCTCTCCGAAAGATAACTCTCGCGATTAAATCATCAAAAAATCGTTTAATTTGTACACTACTGTCTACTTGCCCAGTGCTTGAAGTTTTCCCTGGTACGCCAAATAGTTCGATAGTTGTCAAACTTCCATCCTGTTCAGGAGAACGGAAACCAATTCTCAGAAATACAGTTTCATTGTTAGAAGAACTCGGCATAGTTAACTCCTCTTGAAATTAAGACCAATTTTGTAGTTTTAATCTTTTAGCTTCTGAACGATTAGTAGGTAGTGGGGAATCTTGAGGTGCTTGTTCTAAGACAAAAACTTGAGACGGTTTAGTGGTATAATATACAGGATCCCAGATTTCCATCATTGTTTCCCCAAGAAACGCACCTGCATATAAAATGACATACAAGGTAGCTACAAAACCAAAGACAGCTATTAAAGCAGTAACAATAACTGTTTCCCAGAGAGCTTTGATTAAATCGACCAATCCATTAATAAAAGCTGCTACCGCTCTGCCTAACCACTCAATTAACTGATCGATTAAACTTCCTACCCATGAAAAAAATCCCATGCAGTTCTCCTTTTGTATAAAATGATTAAGATAAAGACAACCTAGTTACAATTGGATTTTGCCTACTAGGCAGTTGAGCTTGATCTTCAGCAATTCCCAAAGAAAAAATTAATGACTGATTTTGATAAGTTCTAGGATGAGCAATTTGCAGAAAAGCATCCCGTCCTTCTTGAAAAATTGCAATTATCCAATCAGCAGAATAGCCTAATTGAGAGCGTAACTGAGTTTCGATTTCATCCCAATTATTGTCTAAAAACTGTGCTACGAGAGCTAAATAACGTTGTGTTGCTTCTTTGACATAACCAAAAATTTCTTTGGCTACTGCTACTAAGTTTTCCCATAACCTAGCAAAAGCTCTCGATAACGCTTCAACGATGGCAGCAACTCCATATCCTACTGCTGCACCAACGGCTGCACCAACTAAAATTTCTGTTGCTGCTTGAAAAATAGCGTCCCACATAGTGATTACTCTATGAAAAAATGAAATTTATTTTTGCTGACTCCCTGCAAGGATTCCTGATATCATCAAGCTGAATCTTTTCTGATACTAAATCACCTTTCTGAACACCGCCACATGAAAAGAACTGATTTTCTGCCCTTTTTTGTAACAAAATCTTAAGCAAAGACCAGAAAAAGCCTGATTTTCTCGGTTTAGACTAAGCTATAATGGCTAAAATCCATACCTGACATGACCTCTATGACTATTACAGAAGTTTTACAAATTGTAGATCAGTTAGTTGAGAAGCAAACAGGAGAACATCTAGACGATTTAGAAAAAGCTGTCGTTAAAGGACTTTGGCAAGGTAAAACTTACAGTGAAATCGCAGATGAATGTGGGTATCAGAGTAAAAATCATATTGGAGATGTCAGCCGTAAGTTATTTAAGATTTTATCTGAGCAGTTAGATGAAAATATTAAGAAATCTAATTTTTGTTGGACAATAGAAAGATTAGCTAATTCATATAATTCTTTACAGCAAGTTAGTTTAATTAATAATAGTCATATTAATTGGTGTTCTAATAATCCTCCAGATTATTATAGAAATACAGAAGAAACTTTTAACAATAAATCCTATCAAGATTTAACCCTAGCCCCAAAAATAACCCACTTTTACGATCGCACTCTAGAACTTCAAACCCTATCCCACTGGTTAACAGATCAAAATACTCGTCTAATCTCAGTCTTAGGATTACCTGGAATTGGGAAAACCACCTTAGTTAAACAGTTTATTGACCTAAACCTGCAAAACTTTGATGTAGTAATCTGGAAAAGCATCAAACTCTCCCAGTCTTTAGATAACATTATTACTCAAATTTTAACAGGTATTAATTCCGCACCTATTCAAACTGACAATAAATTAACCCAACTCTTCAATCTTTTACGCGAACAAAGATGCTTAATCATCCTTGATGATGTGCAAGAGTTGTTTACCAGCGGACACTTTGCCGGACAATATAAAAGCGAATATAAAGATTATAAAATCCTTTTCACAAGGATGGCAGAAATTGAACATCAAAGCAGTTTAATTTTAATTAGTCAAGAACAATGTCAAGAAATGCTCTGCTTAGATCAAGACTTATATCCTGTTAAATGCTTAGAATTAGAAGGGGTAGACAATACCAAAATCCTGAAAAATCAGGGATTAAAAGATGAGCAACATTGGTCAAAACTGATTAATCTCTATGAAGGTAATCCAGTTTACCTAAAAGATATTGCCAGTTTAATTAAAAATGTTTTCTTGGGTAAAGTAGCTGAGTTTTTAGCTGAAGATAGCCTGATTCTAACAGAAGATATGAAATCTCGGTTAAGTGAATTATTCCACAGATTATCCCCCATAGAACAACAGATAGTTTTAGAATTAAGCAAATCCAATCAACCCGTGTCAAGGGAAGATTTAAGACAAGGTTTAGAACTCTCCTCAATGGATTTGATTAATGGCTTACAATCTTTGAATAGACGGTATTTACTCAAAAGAATTGAACTAGAGAAAATTTTGTTTGATTTATCTCCCCTTTTCCGAATAAGTTTAAGATTTGTTGCAAGTTTAGAGAATTCCCTTAGCTAGTGATAACAAAATCATTCAATGTGGGTAAAATAATGTCAGTCAGGGCAACTCGAAGCAGCGCACAAGTTTACATCGGAAACCAGGTGGGGAGTGATGAGTACAGTTTTAGTTGTGGAAGATTCCCGCAGCCAGCGGGAGTGCATTTCACATCAGTTGAAATGCAGTGGATTAAATGTAATTCAAGCATCTGACGGTGTGGAAGCACTAGATAAAGTTGAGAGAAGTTACCCGGATTTAGTATTATTAGATATCGTCATGCCCCGCATGGACGGTTACGGTGTTTGCCGTTTAATCAAAGCTAATCCCGAAACTCGGAATATACCAGTAATATTTTTAACCGGCAAGGGACAGCAGCTAGCTTTGTTCTCCAGGGCGATCGATCGCGCCGAGGCGTATGTTAGCAAACCTTGGCAGCCCAGGGAACTTTTGGCAACCATCAAAAAAGTCTTGATGAATGCCAATATTAAGTTCGATCGGGCTTCGGCTGACGCTTGGACGGAATACGGCATTTTAAACTTAAGTACCATTGAATTGTATCAAAGTCGCGCCGATGCTTGGACAAAATACAGCGCCCAAATTATTAAATTGTACGATACCAGCATAGCAGCTTTTCAGCAAGCTTTGGCAATTGAACCGACTCACTCGACAGCCAACAAGTATCGCAACCGAGTTCAGACTATCCGGGCAATTTTGATGAAAAAGATTGAGCAAAATCAACCTTGCAAAGTCTGCGACTATTATTACGGCAAAGATGGTATCAATTGTGCAGTACATCCCGCTGGTCGCCCTCAGCCTTTTTGTCGCGATTGGGAGTTTAATTAATTCAACTACAATGAAAACAAATAACCGCACCAACTTGGAAAAACTGCTGCAAGAAAGAAACGAAAATCCCCAAAGAATAGCAGAAATTGATGCCAAAATTAATGCAACTTTCCGCCAAGAACACACGATATTGGTAATGGATATGTCGGGATTCTCGCGAACGACTGTCCGCTACGGAATCATTCATTTTCTGGCAATGATTCACCGGATGCACGGAATTGTCAAACCGATAATTGCGGAATGTGGCGGTACTGTTGTTAAGGAGGAAGCAGACAATATTTTTGCAGTATTTCCCGATGTAAAATCTGCTGTGGAATCTGCAATTGACTCTCTGAAACAAACGGTGGCTGTCAACACGACTCTGCCGCCGGATATGGATATTTACCTCTGCATTGGTATTGGCTGCGGCGATGTTTTGATGCTGGAAGGAGAGGATATGTACGGATCGGAATTTAATCTAGCAGCCAAGCTGGGAGAGGATTTGGCGGAACGGGGAGAGATTTTGCTTACCTCAGCAGCGTTTGAAAAGTTTGAAGGTGATAAGCAAGATTGGGAAAGAATAGATTTTTCGATTTCGGGTTTGGAGTTTGTGGCGTATAAGCAGGTACAGTCTGCTTAAATTATCTCAGGTTTTTTTCACAATATAAAATAGAAAATTGATGAGAAACCCAGTTCCTTCGCAAATACCCGGTTAGTCTACGATTTTTAGTACATTCCTCGACGCAACTTGCACTCTTATAGAGGTTAGTCTTCTGGTACGTTGTTGCGCTTCAGCGCTCTTTGATATATAAAGTAGAAAAGGGTCATAAAGCGCAACAACCTTCAAAGAAAATTGCACTCTTATAGGGATTAGTCTTTAGGTACGTAGTTGCGCTTCAGCGCTCTTTGATATATATAGCCTTTCTCAAAAAGGTGAGGTATGACTGACAGGTTATATAACCACTGAAACCAAGAGGGCCCAAGCCCAACAACGTCCGCGAATCTTTCTGAGAACCGCTATAAATTAGAAAAGAGCGCTGAAGCGCAACAACGTACCTTTATTTAATCTCAAAAAAGATAGAGTTTAAAGAAAACAGGATTGACGCATTTTTAACCACTCGTGCGTCCAATAAATTAAAAAATCAGATGATTGACGAACAAAAAAATTGGCAAACTATCAATTTAGCGAATATTCAACAGAGGCTGGCTTGGGTGCAACAACAGCCGGATGGAGTTGTGTTTTGCAAAGAGTCGGGAGTTCACTATGTTGCAGTTAGAAAAGATAAAGGTCAAATTAAGCTATGTTTAGTAGAAAAAGTGAATTTGTATACAGATTTATTGCAATCTGTGTTCAACCTCAACAATCCTCTGCATTTAGTTTCAGAATATACCCAAGCGATGATGTTGGGTTTATTGTGGCAAAATCAACCTAAAAAAGTTTATATAGCTGGGTTTGGCGGTGGCAGAATTCCGTTAGTTATGCACCATTATTTGCCGGAAACTGTTGTAGAATGTGCTGATGTAGATGCGATCGCGATTTCAGCCGCCATTGAGTGTTTTGGAGTGCACTTCGACAGCAGACTCAGCGTAGCAATCCAAGATGGGAGAGAGTATCTAGAGCAGCAAAGCCCAGATGTGCAGTACGATATAATCATGACTGACGTGTTTTTTGGCAACGGCTACTTTCCGCACCGGCTAGCAACTAAAGAATTTTATGAACTTTGCCAAAAACATTTGTCAACCGCTGGAGTTGTTTTAGTAAATCTGCTGCAAAGAGATGAGTTTTATGCCCAAAAGGTGAAGACTTTTCAAAGCGTGTTTTCCCAGGTATACGTATGCCCTTGGAAGGATATTAATAGTGTTTTAATTGGGACTAACGGCCCTATTTTAGACAAAGACGAGATTGTTTCCAGAGCAAAATATGTGCAAGATGGACATGAATTTTCGTTTTCCTTGACAGACAGAGCTCTTGATGTGAAAATAGGTTCAGAATTGTCTCAGATTATAGCTAATTTAGACCAAGCTCAAATTTTGACCGACGATTTGCCACCCCCCGGTTATTTTGATATCCAACACAACAAAACTGGTTCGTAGTGAGGACTTTAGTCCTCTGAAAATGAGGACTAAAGTCCTCACTACGAACTTAATTAGTATTTTTTTTACCGGATTGGATATAATTTATCCTTTAATATATTCAGCCATTTGCTTTTCTAGGCGATCGATCAATGTATCGACATCCGCTGCTGCGAGTTCAAAACAATCAGGGGGTGCGGGGTCAATTTCAAACAAAATTAGCTTGATTTCACCTTCGCCGATCGCCAAAATCGCTACCTCTTTCTCCGGTTTGTGAGCGTTTAGCACTCCTAAAATTTCCTGAATATGACTTTTAACTTGACGGTTTAACTCTTCTACTGCCTCTTTTTTACAGTACACGAAGCGTGGCGTTCCGGCAATATCAATGCCCAAAATATCGTCGCTTTCCTCTCCTCTTTCCTGAAGGAGTCCCCAAGCTAAAGCCGCCAATTCTTGTTTGTTGGCTGCTACAAATTTATCTAATTTGCGGCGCCAGTTACTTTGATTTTTTTGTTCGGACTCAGGCCCACCAAATAAAAACATTTTTTCTCTTTGCTTGTAGAAACTAATATCTTACGGTTATTGGTTATTTGTTATTGGTTACTGGTTACTGGTTATTTGTGATTCGTTATTGGTTATTTGTGATTCGTTATTAGCAGACTGTGAATAACTAATTACCAATGCCAAATGCCCAATGCCCAATGACCAATTACCAATTAGCAAATTCAACCTAAAAGCGCAGCGCTTTTATTTTATACCAGATTGCACCCGCCAGAGCGACGCATAAACTCCATTATGTTCGATAAGTTGTTCGTGATGCCCCGATTCTACCACTCGCCCCTGCTCCATGACAAAAATGCAATCGGCATTACGGACAGTAGAAAGACGGTGGGCGATCGCAATTGTAGTCCGATTTTTGGTAATTCGTTCGAGCGATCGCTGAATTGCGGCCTCCGTCTCGTTATCCACCGCTGAAGTAGCTTCATCCAGAATCAAAATCGGCGGATTCTTCAACACAGCCCTCGCAATCGCAATCCGCTGCCGCTGTCCCCCCGACAATTTTTGACCGCGTTCCCCTACAATAGTGTTGTAACCGTCCGGCAATTGCGCGATAAACTCGTCAGCTTCCGCAATTTGAGCAGCATTTACTATCTCTCGATCGGTGGCATCAAAAGTGCCGTAAGCAATATTTTGGGCCACCGTACCGTGAAACAAGAATACATCTTGACTCACCAATCCGATCGCTCTCCGTAAATCTTTTAAATTCAGGGTAGTTAATTCTATGCCATCGAGATAAATCTGACCATATTGTACCTCGTACAGCCTCATAATTAATTTTACCAGCGTACTTTTTCCCGAACCAGTCGCGCCCACAATTGCCGTAGTCTTCCCCGCCGGCAGAGTCAGGGAAAAATACTGCAAAATCGGTTTTCTTTGATTGTAATAAAAGGTAACATTTTTAAATTCCAGCGTGCCTTTAATCGAACTAACCGGCAGCCGAATATCACCCGTGCGAATTGCGATCGGCGTATCCAACAAATTCATCACCCGATTAGTAGAAGCCATGGCGCGCTGGTATCGATCCATAGTATCACCCAGGCGGGTCAGGGGCCACAGCAACCGCTGCGTCAAAAACACCAAAACGCTGTAAGTCCCTACAGACAATCTGCCCGCCACTACCTCCAAACCGCCCAGAAATAGCGTTGCAATAAAGCCCAGGAAAATCACCACGCGAATTAGCGGAATAAAAGCTGCCGAAATTGCGATCGCCCGTCGGTTACTTTGGCGGTAAGCTTGACTTTGGGTTTCGATGCGCTGAGTTTCATAATCTTCGGAAGTAAAACTTTTAATAGTAGTAATTCCCGTCAGATTATTCGACAATTGCCCGTTCAAAAAACTCACCTTTTCCCGCACATCAGCATACAGTGGAGCAAGGCGATTTTGAAATGCAAACGAGCCCCAAATAATAAAAGGAATTGGCAGCATTGACAGGATAGCAACAGCAGGAGATGCTGCAAAAAAAGCGGCGCTAATCACAATTACCGTCGTACTTACCTGAATCACTTCATTGGCACCACCATCCAAAAAACGTTCCAGTTGATTGATATCATCGTTGAGAATCGAAATCAAACCGCCCGTGCTGCGTTCTTCAAAATAAGCTAATTCTAATTCTTGTAAATGGCTGTAAGCTTCCAGACGCAAATCGTGTTCGATATCCTGAGCCAAATTGCGCCACAAATAATCATAGGCATATTCAAAAACCGATTCCAAAGTCCAAACAATCAAACTCAACAAAGTAATGATTGCGAGTTGCCAAACGACATCTTTTATGCCCCACTTAGCAAGGATAGAATCTTGTTGTTTCACCACCACATCAACGGCAATACCGATTAATGCTGGTGGCGCTAAATCAAAGAATTTATTCAGCAGCGAACAAATACTTGCCAGCCAAGTTTTCAGGCGGTAGCGGCGCCCGTATTTCAGCAGCCGCTTGAGGGGATGGACAGGTTTAGAGGGATTTGGTGACAATTGAGGATGGGGATAATTGGACAAGTTTTAGATTGTGCAGTTATTTTTATGGTTTTAGGAACGGGCTAGAAGCCCATTCCACAATCTTTGGAATTGTCTTTGGGAACGGGCTAGAAGCCCATTCCACAATCTTTGATTTTTTCTGCTGGAACAGGCTAGAAGCCCATTTTACAATCTTTGAAATTGTCTT
>NZ_JAEQCX010000113.1:0-34538 GCF_020738035.1 Microcoleus sp. PH2017_28_MFU_U_A | reverse complement strand
TTTTTTCTGCTGGAACAGGCTAGAAGCCCATTTTACAATCTTTGAAATTGTCTTTGGGAACGGGCTAGAAGCCCATTCCACAATCTTTGATTTTTTCTGAGGGAACGGGCTAGAAGCCCATTCCACAATCTTTGGAATTTTCTGGTGGAACAGGCTTCTAGCCTGTTCGTAAAACCAGTTTTTGAGAACCGACAAATCAGCCTAGGCTTTAAACGTTAATACTGGCTTCATTTTAGCGACAATCCCCACAATTTGTGCCTCCACCTGAACGTCAATCACTGGTTGAATTGGCTTGTAAGCGGCCGGTGCTTCTTCGATTCTACGTTCTTCGCGTAAGGTAATGCAATCTACGCCAGTTAATCCCAAAGCTGCTTCAGTTTTGTCAGCACCTTCGCGACTGAGATCGAAACGCGATCGCGCCCTGCCCGCACCGTGAGAAGCCGATCGCAAAAATCGATCGTTTCCCAAACCAATTAGCAAATAAGACGGCGCACCCATCGAACCAGGTACAATTACAGGCTGGCCAGAATGTGCGGGACAAGCGCCTTTGCGAGTCACCCAGCCGTCACCTTCAGCTAAGGTAATATTGTGAGGCAAATCGTAAACTAAAGGAGCTTCGATATCCCCGAAAACTTGTCGCAAACGCAGTCGCAGAAGTTCTGCTAGCAACAAGCGGTTGATAAAACCATAATTGGCGGCCGTTGCTTCCGCTTGTAGGTAGCTGCTCACAAGTTCGGGATTGGCTTCGACAGACAGCGGAAACAGCCCGGATTCAGGGTATTTTAGGGTTTTCGGCCAGGCTTCGCAAGCTCGATCGCGCCACATACCGCCGATGTATTTGCCGACATTTCGCGAACCGGAGTGAATCATAAAAGCGATTTGTCCCGATCGAACTCCCCAAGTATAGGCCGTAGCTCGATCGACCACTTCTTCAACCACTTGAATTTCTACAAAATGATTGCCGCCGCCGATGGTACCTAACCCGCCATCCCTGACAGTGCCGTCATTTGGGACTAATTCTTCGGGTGCCCATTTGACATCGCCATTCATCGAACCGCCTCCGAAAGTGCGATCGCACTCTTGCGCCAACTGCTCGAAATCCGAATTTGCTGCGCTGCCCATTGCCCTATCCAGCATACCATCCAGCCATCCGGGGATGCCGTGTTGGAACATCGCGCGGGCAGTTTTTGCAGTCATGCTGACATCGCGAGTACCGAAGAAATAATCGCCTTTCATCAACTCTACAAATCGATCGCGCTTTCCCAGAAATTGTTCGATCGACAAATCAGCAACGTGTAAGCGCATCCCGCAGTTAATATCGGAACCGACAGCCGCCGGAATCACCATTTTGTCAGTTTGGACGATCGAGCCAATTGCCACTCCCGCATCCCCCGGATGGAAATCTGGAGTAGCGCAGGCGCGACAAACACAACCACCTTGAGGGTGTCGAACATTCGCCAAATTTGCTAACTGTTTCAGCGCCTTTGCTTCCACCGGAAAACCTTCTGGAAGCAAAACTTCTGCTGTTGTGGAACTGGCATCTTGCCAGTTATCTCTTGTAGCAAAAACATTTTCACTGTTTTCTGTTGTGGAACTGGCATCTTGCCAGTTTTCTTTCAGAGAACTATTGAGACAAATCGAGTAGACTTGATTGTCGTAACTCACATCAAGACCTTGCCGAGACAAAGCTCGCAAAAGCCTGTTCAAGTTTTTTGGCTGCTGCATAAATAGTCTGTTGCGGGTTGCAGTGCAACCCCCACAAATTGAAGAGATGTTGTAGTTAGTAAAAGACTTTGGTTCAGCAGCCGCAATCTTTTCAGAGACAAGTTGAAGGCAACTTTTCTAATTATGTCGATCCTGGCACATTATTTTTTATCTGTCAACCGCTTTCTTAGCGATTCTCAATTTTTGTGAGGTACGCGATCGAGTAATTACCAATTACCAATTACCAATTACCAATTACCAATTACCAATTACCCAAGCGTACCGCACTGTTATACCAGAAACGCTACAGATAATATCTAACCGTTGTCACAACCCGACTTTTTTTAGCCAGCAAAGCCGCCTTCAAAAAGAAAGCAGTTTGATTGTGCAGCAGTCCCTCCCACCAATTTTTCGTCACAAAAGCCGGAATAATTAGCGTTAAGAAAACTCCCGGGCGTTGCTCTTCAAACAAAGTCAAAAAGTGAGTTAAAGCCTCACCAACAGAACGGTAAGGCGATTCCAGAATTTCTAGGGGAATGTCAGATTGCAAATCTTGCCAAGCCGCTTGCAGTTTTGCTCTATCTGTCAAACCTATATCTACGTGAACCGCCACAACCTCATCAGCAATTAAACGAGCGTAATCCAAGGCATCAAAAGTTCCCCGGTGCAACTGGCCAACTAACACCACCGCCGGATGTTTCACCAGCTTAACTTTAGGTCTGGGAGGATAAGATATAGGTTCTATTCCCTGAATGCTCAAGCGAGCCGCTACATACCGATAGTGCCGGTGAATTGCTAAAAACAGACTGACTACAATCGGAATAGTGACTACCACAACCCAAGCTCCCAACAGGAATTTTGTCGCAATAATTACAGCCAAAACCCCCGTTGTTGCCACTGCACCAATACCGTTCATCGCAGCACTAGCTTGCCAACCTTTACCTCGCTCCTTAAACCAATGAATCACCATTCCAAATTGGGACAGAGTAAAAGAAGTGAAAACTCCAACCGCATACAGCGGAATTACTGCGGTGGTATCGCCTCGGAAGATGATAATTAACAGAGCCGCGCAGAGGCTGAGCAGATTAATGCCATTAGAATAAACTAGGCGATCGCCCAACAGCGACAACTGCCTCGGCAAAAACCCATCCCGCGCCAAAAAATAACAAAGTCGCGGAAAATCTGCATAACTCGTATTCGCAGCCAACAGCAAAATCAACAGAGTTGCAGCCTGCAAATAGTAATAAAATATGCCGACTCCAAAAATATCTTTTCCTAACACAGAAAGGAGCGTTTCGTTTTCTTTAGGAATCACCTGATAAATATGGGCTAAGTAACTAATGCCCAAAAACATAAATCCCAGAATTACTCCCAAATAAGTTAAAGTTAGGCGTGCATTCTTCCATTCAGGAGGCTTAAAAGCCAACACTCCATCCGATATGGCTTCAACTCCAGTCAGGGCTGTACAGCCCGCCGCAAAGGCGCGCGCGATCAGAAACAATCCCAAAGGTTCCTTAGCTGGAATGTTTTCTAAGGCCGGCAAAACATGACCTGTTGCTTGTTGGAATAAACCCGAACCAATCAAGATAAAAATGCCCACGATAAACCCATAGGTGGGAACCATAAATATCTTGCCAGATTCCCGCAGTCCCCTGAGATTGGCAAACATGATCAGGACAATACAAACTAAGCACAGTTCTACTGTATAGGGCAGCAAGGAGGGAACTGCTGAAGTCAAGGCTGCAATACCAGCGGAAATGCTGACTGTTACGGTGAGGATGTAGTCAATCATCAGCGAAGCTGCTGCGATTAAACCGGGATAAATACCCAAGTTTTCTCGCGCCACAATGTAAGCGCCACCGCCGTTGGGATACGCTTTAATTGTCTGTCGGTAAGACAGCGCCACGATCGCCAACAGTAAAACAATAATTCCCGAAATAGGCAGCGATAAACTTAAACTGCTGCTCCCGGCTAGTAACAGCACCAGCAGAGTTTCTTGAGTAGCGTAGGCCACAGACGAAAGTGCATCGGAAGCAAGAACAGCTAGCCCTGTAGCGTTGCTCAGCCGTTCGTGAACAGATGCGCTGGTGGGCAGAGATTCACCCAGTAAAACCCGCTTGAGCCGAGAATAAGTGTACATTGAAACTCAATATATAGGCGTCCACAAATCATAATGGAGACGGGGACAGTTTTCAGCAATTTTGGGATCACAAGTGGTAATTATCTCTGGCTTGTTGAGTCAGCTTCAGCTTCTGTTCGAGAGCTTGCCAATCTTCGGCTTCGATATCGCCCATCAACTCGTCGAGACTGTCGCGGTAAATAGAGAGCGATCGCAATAATTGCTCTCTATTGTACTTTGCCACCATCACTCCCAGCTCGGGGTTGCCACCCCCTACGCGGCTGGTGTCCCGAAAACCCGAACTCGCCAAATTTTGCGCTAAATTCACAATATCTCGATCGCCCTCTCGATCGCACGCAGCCACCAGCGTCGCGCTAGCCATTATCGGCAAATGAGAAATCCAAGCCACAGCTCGATCGTGTTCTTGAGGGCCGCACCGATAAACCGACGCACCCAACAACCGCGCAATTTCCTCAACCTTCTCCACTGACTGCGCCGGAGTCTGTGCAGTCGGAGTCACCACATAAGGCCGCCCCACAAACAAATCCCTCACCGCCGCCTCAATCCCACTTTCAGCAGTCCCCGCCATCGGGTGTCCCCCAACAAAATTCGGCCACAGAGCTGACACAGCCTCGACTATGGGAGTTTTTACCGAACCGACATCGGTTACAATCGCATCAGGGGAAAGATGGGGAATTAATTTTTGGACGATCGGCTCGATCGCCGATAACGGCGTGCAAATAAAAACCAAATCCGCTGTTGCCATCAAAGACAGGTGTATGCTGGCATCATTGACAACACCTCTTGCGATCGCCCGATCGCAAGTCTGTTGGCGACTCGAAACCCCAACAATATTAAACCCGCGCGATCGTAAATCCAGAGCGATCGAGCCACCAATTAAACCAAGTCCTACGATACCGATATTCATCAGAAAAAATGGGTTTCAAACCCCGTCCTTCGCTTGACGGCTTGACAAGAAAATTTTAGGATTAATAGCAACTTTCGCTTTATAATACAATATGTAGCGAAAGGTCAACTATGTACCTGACTCAAAAGAACCAAATTCGCAATTTAAATAAAGCTGAGTTTTTGGCTCTGCGTGAGTTGTGCCGCCTTAGCAAAAACCTTTACAATGTGGCGTTTTAGGCAGTTGCCAAAATACAGAGGTTTGTCTAGATTTTCTCAGAATTTGACGAAAACCAACAATAATTGTGATAAACTGGGGAAACGCTTGATTAGTGCGGGTTGCTAAAGCTTACTGGGTGTGAAAACCACAAAAAAACACTTGGCTCAAACTGATCCTCAAAAAACCAAATATTTCAAGTCCTCTGCTAATCAAGGCAGTCTCTAACTGGGAAGAGTAAGCCAACCTGAGCAAAAAGGAAAACATATATAGCCTTTTTCAGAAAGATGAGGTATGCCAAGATATGCTGGAACCTTACAGTGTAAAGCTTTTTAGGTCAAGATTTGTCCGCGAATGAATGTGAGAAAGGCTATAGCACTCGCTCTAGGCAAAACATAGACCGCTAAGTTTGATTTACAGATTTCTGTAGGTTTTTAGAAGCGGCTGTTGTCACAAAGTAAACAATTTCCCATAAAGTCCTGGAAAATAGCGTCAAAATCAGGCAGTATATATCAAGAGTAAAAAATATTACCAGCGATGATCAAATATGTCACGCCGCGAAAAGCTTGCGAAATGCTGCAAGTCTCAGAGAAAACTCTTAGAAACTGGGAGCTTGCCGACAAAATATCAGCAATCAGAACCCCCTCCAACCAACGACGCTAGGACATTGACAGCGTTCTCGGAACAGGACACAACCGAGTTATCGCCATCTACGCAAGAGTCAGTAGCTACAAATAACGAGAACACCTCGAACGACAAGTCAGCTACCTCCAAAATATCTACCCGCAAGCCAAAGTCTTTAAAGACATCGGGTGTAGACTCAACTTCAAAAGAAAAGCACTGCTTGCCCTTTTGGGACAAGTCATGTCAGGAAATATCTCAACAATTGTGGTTGGACACCAAGACAGACTCGCAAGGTTTGGTAGCGACCTCATCAAATGGCTCTGCGAGCAAAACAATTGCCAACTCATGGTTCTCAGTAGAAACGAGCTGTCTTGTGAACGAGAAATGGTTGAACATATCCTTGCCATCATCCACGTCTTTAGTTGCCGAATCTACTCCCGGGGTAAATACAAATCTACTATCAAAGAAGATTCGAGTTTACCCAGAAACCAAGCTAGCAGCGAAATGGAGGACTTGGATTGCAGCAAGTAGATGGTGTTACAATCAAGCAATTGCTATCCTGAAAACAGAAAAGATTGGCAAGTACGATCTCAGAAAAAAGATTATGGACTCAGCTCCAATCTGGGTGTCCGAGCAACCTTACAACCCACGACAAATGGCAGTATTCCAAGCTTTTGAGGCACACAAAGCTGCTAAAAAGTCAAAGGGTATCGCCAAATTTAGAAGCCGATTTGACCGTTCCCAGACTATCAGGTTTCAAGTCAGTAACTGGAAGTCTGGGACTTTTTACCCGCAAGCAACCAAAGGATTATCATTTAAAGTATCCGAACCAATTGCAGATGTAATGGAACATGAGCCAACGCTGTCACTAATCAATGGGCAATGGTTTATATGCTATGCAGTTGATACCGCAAAGCCTCTGCAAAACGAAAGCAGTTTAGCTATCGCCTTAGACCCTGGCGTTAGAACGTTTTTGACTGGTTTTGACGGCAGTGATATCTTGGAGGTAGGAAAGAATGATATTGGTCGTATCTACCGACTAGCAAGACATTTAGACAAATTGATGTCAAGAATAGGGCTGCACAAAGGAGGACAATTCAAACGATTGAGGTATTGCTTGAGAAAGTCAGCGACCCAGATTCGGATTCAGATTAAAAACTTAGTCAACGAGTTACACAAGAAGGCTGCTAAATACTTGGTGACCAAGTATAAAATTATTTTCTTGCCGACTTTTGAAACGCAGCAGATGGTAAAAAAGGGGAAACGAAAATTAGCGACAAAAACAGCTAGAGCCCTGGTCACTTTGAGCCATTATAGGTTCAAACAAATGTTGAAGCATCAAGCATCCAAATCTGGTTGTATTGTAGTAGACGTGACCGAAGAATACACATCCAAGACTTGTTCAAAGTGCGGGCATATTCACACTAAATTAGGTGGGTCTAAGAAATTTAAATGTCCAGAATGCGGACACACTCTGGACAGAGATGTAAATGGCGCTTTCAATATTTTATTGAAAGCTTTGAGAGATACCTCCTTGACGGGAGAGCTTGCAGCTTTCACGCGTCTTGCCATACACAGTAAGTTTGGGCTTAGTCCTAGATTTACCGGGTTAAATGTATCTGTAAATATTGGTCGCAAAAGTAAGCAGAATGGTTTTACCGGACTGTCTAGAGGCTGTTTGACACAGCCATTAAGGGTGAAAATCTCTTAAGAATCCCCGTCCGTTTTACGGCGGGGAGTGTCAATAGCAATAAAATGGGGATATTTCGATACGGTGCCGCCCCCATGACAGTCGAGGAACTCCTGAAAAAATATGCCGCCGGAGAAAGAAACTTTGCCGGAATCAACCTGACTGAGGCCAACCTCAGCGGCGTCAACTTGAGCGGAGCCAACCTCACAGGTGCGAATCTGAGTGTAGCAAACCTAAGCGGAGCTAACCTCAGCAAAACCAACCTCACCGGTGCCAAACTCAACATCGCCAGACTCAGCGGCGCCCATCTCGGCGGCGCCAACCTCACCGACGCCGACCTCAACGTCGCCTACCTAGTGCGAGTTGACCTCAAAAAAGCCATACTCACAGGAGCTAAACTGATCAGAGCCGAGCTAATTCGAGCCGAACTCAGCGGAGCCAACCTCAGCGGAGCCAACCTCAGCGGCGCCACACTCACCGAAGCCACGCTCCGAGGAGCCAACCTCACTCAAGCCAACCTTCGAGGCGCTCACCTCAGTGGTGCGTCCTTGACAGAAGCCAACCTCGAACAAGCCAACCTCCAAGGCGCCGATCTCAGCCGAGCCGACCTCAGCGGTGCAGACTTGCGAGGTACCGAACTCCGACAAGCCAACCTCACTCAAGCCATACTCAGCGGAGCCGACCTCAGTGGCGTCAATTTGCGCTGGGCCATCCTCAGCGGCTGCAACCTGCGCTGGGCCGACCTCAGCGAAGCCAAATTGAGCGGCGCCGACCTCAGCCGAGCCGACCTCTGCCACGCCAACTTACTCAATGCCAGTTTAGTTCACGCCGACCTGTCAAACGCCTATCTGATCCGCGCCGACTGGGTGGGAGCCGACTTAACCGGAGCCACCCTAACCGGAGCCAAACTCCACGCAGTTTCGCGGCTCGGCATCAAAACCGAAGGCATGACCTGCAAGTGGGTTGACCTGAGTCCCAACGGCGACCACAGTCAAATTTACTGGTTGAACTCCGGAGGAACCCACGATTTTTTTCACGAAAGCTTGCCCACAGTTAGGATTGTAATTGACTCGCCCTTAGACCAAGGCGCTCATTTTGCCCTAGCTGCAACTTATTACCAAATTGCCCAACAATACCCGAGTTTAAGTCAGCCGCCCACGATCGAAGTCAGTTCCAGGCGCACCGTACTCGCCTTTAAAATGGACAGCGACGATAAATTATTTGCCACCGCTTACGTTGCCATTATTCCTTTTAACGACGGCGCTACAACTCAGAAAAACCTGATAGCTTTGATGAAAATGATTCAATCCCACGATGCAGGCAAACTTAGCGTCAAAGAATCCAAACACGTCCAGTTATGCAGCAAAGCTCTCAACCAAGCTATCAGCAAAGTAGACCAAATCAAAATTTCCAGTTCTTTTCCCAAAATCGGTGAAAGCATCAATTTTTTTCAAATTCCTACACAGATGCTCTTAATCAACTCCCGCGACCAAAGACTCAGCGTATATCACCACCCAGCCTTCGGCAAGCGCCTGATTAAAAAATACGATCCCAGCAACTCCAGCGCAGGCAAGTTAACTGAAAGCACAAAATTGGGTCAAGCTAATATCGCCAGCATTTTGGATTTTATAAAAGGCTTCCACAATATAGATGTCTAGGCATATTGCATGAAGTTACAAAAAATGCTTATTCTATTTTAAAGGTTGGCATAACAAAGCTTTGTTCTACCTAACACATCAGGGAAAGTCAAAAGCATGGACGCGGAAGAACTCATCGCCAAATATGCAGCAGGAGAAAGAGACTTTACTGCCATCCTGCTTTGCGAAGCCAATCTCAGCAGGATCGATCTGAGTGGGGCTAATTTCAGCGAGGCAATCTTGAGCCTCACCAACCTGAGTGGCACCAATCTGTCAAAGGCCAACATGAGAAAAGCTAAACTCAATGTTGCTAGACTCAGCGCTGCCAACCTCAACAAAGCCAACCTCAGTGGCGCTATCCTCAACGTGGCTAACTTGATTCGGGCCGACCTCAGCGAAGCCCAACTCGTCGAAGCTACATTGATCAGAGCCGAGCTGATCCGAGCTGACCTCAGCGGTGCCAACTTGAGCGGTGCCAACTTGAGCGAAGCAGATTTGAGAGAAGCCACCCTGAGAGAAGCCAATCTAGAGCAAGCCGACCTCAGCGGGGCTCACCTGAGAGGCGCTTGTCTGACAGCGGCGAACTTGGAACGGGTTAACTTGCACAGAGCCGACCTCAGCAGGGCAGACTTGCGAGGAGTGAACCTATGCAATGCCGAACTCAGACAAGCTAATCTGTCTCAAGCCAACCTCAGCGGCGCTGACTTGCGAGGCGCTAATCTCCGGTGGGCCGACCTCAGCGGCGCCAACTTGACTGGTGCTGACCTCGATGAAGCGAGATTGAGCGGGGCTAACTTGTACGGGGCAAATTTGAGCAACGTCAACCTGTTGAACGCTACTCTGGTACACGCGGATTTGACTCAAGCCAATTTGACTCACGCAGATTGGGTGGGCGCAGATTTGACGGGGGCGGCCCTGACTGGGGCAAAAATTTACGCGGTGTCGAGGTTTAATCTGAAAGCCGATGATATAACCTGCGATTGGGTGGATCTGAGCCCAAACGGCGATCGCAGTCACATTCAGCGCTTTACCCCAGAAGAATCTCAACGGTTTTTTAATGCTACACCGCCGACAGTGCAAATTATTGTCGATCGACCGCTCGACCCCGACGCTAACTTTGTCCTCGCGGCTACCTACCGCCAAATTGCCAGTCAATACTCGGGTTTGAGCAATCCTCCCAGCATAGAAGTTAATTCGCGGCGCACAATCATATCATTTAGAATAGAGCAGGACGATCAACTATTTCCCACAGCTTTTGTTGCCATTATTCCCTTTAGCGACGCGGCATTTACTCAAAAAAATCTCATTACTCTGATCAAGATGATTCAACCCCAAAACGGCAATAATCTAGGCGTCAGAGTTTCAAATTTGGTAGTGCAATTGAACGTCGCCATGACCAAAACAATTAGAAAAATAGGGGAAATGAAAATGCAGCCGATTCGCCTCGATCGCGAACCGATGTCGAGTTTTTTTCAATCGCCTACCCAAACCATACTGGCAAACTCCAGCGCCGAAACTTTGATGGTTCACTATCACCCAGACTTTGGCAGAAACTTGACCAATTTGCCGGGAGTCAACAAAACCTCGATCGGGCCGGCAATTAAAGCCCAAAGATTTACAACCCCGCCCCTAAATACGGTGATTGAATTTGTCAAAAGCTTTTATCAGCTTGGTGAGTAAATAATATAAATTTATTTATTTTTATATTAATGCCACATAAAAGTTAGTCCATCGCCCTTTCAGCTAGGTAAAAACAATGGAAGCAGAAGAACTTCTCAAGCGATTTGAACTCGTCAAAAGATACACAGAAGGCGACAGAGATTTCACAGGAATCAACCTGAATGAAGCTAATCTCAGTCGCATCAACCTCAGCCAATCAATTTTAAGGCAGGCTAGCTTATTTGTCACCAACATCAGCGGCGCTAACTTGAGCGAAGCTGACTTGAGTGAAGCTAACCTGAATGTGGCTAGACTCAGCAGCACCAATCTCTCGCGGGCAATCTTAAACGGAGCTAGTCTCAACGTAGCAAACTTAGTCAGAGCGGATTTAACGGGAGCTCAATTAATCGGAGCATCTCTGATTAGAGGAGAATTAGTCCGCTGCGAACTTAGCAAGACTAACTTCAGTAACGCTAACATGACTGAAGCAGACTTAAGAGAGGTAAAACTGACCCAGGCTAACCTGTCTGGTGCGAATCTTTCCGGTGCAAATCTTAGAGGTTCTTCAGCAAAAGAAGCTAGCTTTAAAGACGCTAATTTGCACGGCGCCGATTTGATGAAAGCAGAACTTAACGGCGTCAATTTGAGCAATGCCGATCTGAGACAAGCTTCTTTGCAGGAGGTGAATCTCAGCGGTGCTGATTTGAGCGGAGCTAATCTCAAATGGGCGGATTTAAGCGGAGCTAACCTCACTGGCGCCGATCTGAGTGATACTAAATTGAGTGGAGCTAACCTCAGCGGAGCAGATTTAAGAAATGCTAATTTAGCCAATGCTAGTTTGGTTCACGCTGATTTGACAGAAACCAATTTGATTAACGCAGATTGGGTGGGCGCAGATTTGACCGGGGCAACTTTAACTGGGGCAAAAATGTATTTGGTACCCAGATTTGGTATCGTTGCAGATGATATTAATTGCCAGTGGGTTGACATCAGCCCCGCAGGCGATCGCAGTTTGGTGCAACAATTTAATTCGTCGTCTGAAGCGAGAAAGTTTTTAAATCATACGCCGGGGTTAGTGCGAATTGTGGTTGACGCACTTTTAGACCACTCAGCCAACAGCACTTTAGCAACAGCCTATAGCGAAATAGCTAAGCATTACGGAGCCATGAGCCGTCCTCCCAATATTGAAGTCGGCTATCGCCGGACAACTCTGACTTTTAGATTTGATAGCGACGAGCATTTATTGCCAGCAGCTTTTTTAGCGATTGTTCCTTTTAAGGATGCCTTGGAAACTCAGAAAAATGTGGTGGCGGTTGGCAAAACTATCGCAAATCAAAATTTAGAAAAAAAACGGATAATACAGTTATCTAAAGCATTGAATGCAGCAATGGCTAATTTAACTGATGTGAAAAAAATGCTGGAAACAACAATAAATGTCTCTCAGGAAACAAACTTTTTTCAGTCACCTACCCAAACTATTTTAATTAGTTCGGGGCAGGAGAGTTTTACCGTGCAGTCTCATCAGGATTTTGGTCGGCGAAGTGGAAATAATCAGGAGAGTAAATTTAGTTTGGCTGTGGGTCAAAAAGTAGTTGATTTTCTGGCAAGTTTTGATTATCTTGATTGAGAAATATCAACAGTGAAATCGATTGATTGAGGTAGAAGTCCATAATTCGCTGCTCCGCTTTTTGCGATCGCACTCCGAGCCGCGCTGGCCCCACCATTTAACGATGGCGCGGTTGGTGGCGCGGGCTTTGCGCTTGGGGCGCAGCGCTTTGATCCAAACTGGGCTGCCGGCGTCCGCTTACCGACAGCGGTATCGAGTCAGCTATTTGATGCCGATTTTGATGTGGCCGGATCCGGTGATTTTAGTGGCGCCGACACCGCTGCTGGAACATTTGCAGGAGGTGGAAATTCCGCGATTGCAAGAGTGGCTGCAAACTGAGCGCCCGATCGAGATTTATTCCCATAATGCCGCGGGACGAGGGTTGATGCTAGCAGATCCGCAGTCTTGGCTGGCGGCGCGCTTGGCGGGAAATTCGCAACTTCACAACAATATTCCGACAATTATCGACGGTGTGGATGATTTGGAAGTTTGGACGCGACAGCAATTGACGGTGGGTTTGGAACCGGCCCATTGGAATGATTTAATGGAATCTGGCCCAATGCTGGCGGATGCAATTCGAGAAGCGCGGGTGTTGCTAACGCGGGCTGTGTTTCAGCATCCAGCTAAGCCTGATGAGTGCTATTTGCTGGAAACGGCAGAGCAAAATATTTTGCAAGGGCTGTTTGAAACGATCGAGCAAAACCCTGGGATTCCGCCTGCTTGGAGCAATTTTTGGCAGCGGTGGAACACAAACGGGAAACTGCGGTGGGCACAAATTCATCGCTCTGCTGGGTCATTTTCGCTGTTCTGTGCGCCGGTGCAGGTGGCCGAGGTTTTGAGCAAAATTTGGTCTGCTGTGCCTGTGGTGTTGATTGGGGGGGCGGTGGATGTGGAACAGAAGGCTCCGATCTTCCGGCAAATGATGGGATTGCCTGAGTTGACGAGTGTGAAGTTTTCGCCCGATCGACAAAACGAGTTAATTCAACTGTACATTCCGAACTGGCTGCCGCTGCCGAATACGCCGGAATTTCAGGGTGTTTTAATGGAAGAAATTCGGACTTTGCTGTTGATGAGTGCGTCGGTGGCGGGTTTAACGGTGCTGATTGTGGGCGATGTACCGCTGAAGGCTCGGATGGCGGCGATTTTGGCTTCTGAGTTCGGTTCTCGGGTGCAGGTGGAAAAAACCGAGGTGGGCGAGAATGCGATTTTGGTGACTGGATGGGAGTTTTGGCGGGAACATCAGGGGGAGTTGAGGGCGCCTCATTTGCTGGCGATCGCAACTTTGCCGCTACCTTCTTTGGAGAATCCTTTGGTGACGGCGCGTGTGGCTTATTATAAGGAGCAGCGGAGGGATTGGTTTCGGTTGTATTTGTTGCCGGCGGCGTTGAATGAGTTGCAAAGGGCGATCGCGCCGGTGCGAGAACGTCAGGGGGTTGTGGCGATTTTTGACAGCAGGGTGATTCACCGCAGTTACGGACAGCAGATTTTAGCGGCGCTGAGTCCGTTTGCGAGGATTGATTATTTGGATACGACTTGGTTGACGCAGGCTTGAGATGACCTGTTGGCGTATAATTTGGTTGTTATCGAATTGAAATCTAATTTAGTAGACAAAAATTATGGGCGAATCTAAGCGTCGTAAAGAGTCGATCGGCGATGGATATGGTAAAGAAGAGCGTATCTATCCCTGGCTACCAATTACGAAAACTCAAAGCGACGATTTTCTGAAGTGGACATCTCGCGGAAGCTGGGCGGGGATTAGTCTGTTGGTGGCTTGGTGGATTGTGGTGCGGTTTGTTGGGCCTGCGGCGGGTTGGTGGGTGGTTGATTGATGGTGAGGTGCGATCGACAATTGGGCGATCGCACATTGTGTCGAGTTTTCACTCCGAAACCAGCGGCTGATTTTTTAGGGAAATTTTAGTTGCCAATGGGGAGTCAGTATGTTATGATACTTATCTGCGGGCAATTAGCACAGTGGTAGCGCACTTCCTTCACACGGAAGGGGTCACAGGTTCAAATCCTGTATTGCCCATTCAAAATTTATGGTGACTCATTAGACATCTCCAAACAATAAAATATTCTGTCGGAGTGCGAGCCAGGTTGGAGGGTGAAGCATTTGGGAATAAAATTACAGGTTTTCAACATAAATTGTCGCCCAAATGCTTCACCCCTACAGGTATCAAACGGCTTGAGATTATTTATAGAGGTAACTTTATGATCCAAATAATTCTGAACTCAGAACAAGAAAAGTTATTGCAACAACTGTTAGAAACAGGGAAATATACAACCCCAGATCGGGTAATTACTGATGCTTTAAAAGCTTTATCAGAAAAGCAATATCTTAATCAACCTCGGCAAGTAGTAAAAATTCTTTCAGGAAAACCTGCACAAGAGTTACTAGCAGAAAAAATTAAAACGAGCTTGGAACTTAAGAATAATTATCAGCCCGATCCGCACCGACAAGCTTTAGCTGAAGATTTTAGCAACTTATGTGAAGAAACTCAGGCTTTACACGCCGATAGTCCTCTAACTGATGAAGAAATTGCCGAAGAAATTGCAGCTTATCGGAGCGGAGAATGAGAGTTGTTATCGATACTAATATTTTAGTGTCTGCTGCGATCGCTGGAAGAAAACCAGCATCTATTATTACCTGGATTATCAATCAACCTGATTATGAGTGGGTAGTTTCAGAAGAAATTTTAGCAGAGTATCAGGAGGTATTAAGTAGACGAAAAATCAAATTAACAGACGTTCAGAAAGAAAGATGGTTTGATTTGATTCAGGATTCAACCAAACTGATTGATGTCTCTATTGAAATTGATTTTCCTAGAGATCAAAAAGATGCTAAGTTTATTGCTTGTGCGCTCTCTGCTAATGCTGATTTTTTAATTACAGGCGATCGCGATTTTACAGAAGTTCAGAGTTTAGAGAATACATTAATTATTTCTGTTTCTCTGTTTGCAGAATTGATAATTAATTAGAGAATTTTCAACAAAGCCAAAAATGCCGTAGCACGGGCGAGGGCGTCCTGCGATCGCCCAAACCCCCCTTTTCTTTATACTACACATATGCTACAATAACATTGTAGCTCGTGTCTCCGCAGGAGGTTTCCTCGTGACAAACCCCAATCTTCCTCAAAATTTCAACCTAATCGTGCCCGCCGGAACCCAAATTGTCACCAAAATTGAGGTCAAAAACCCCGGCGGCGACCAATCTTGGAAACAAGGCGCAGTAGGTGTGATTGTCAAATCGCCTACGGACAATTCCCACGCATATTTAGTCAAACTCCCAGACGGAACAGAAGTTAGTCTGCGGCGACACGAATTAAGCATTCGCAAACAGTTTCAAAGCGAAGGATTAGACTCAGGAGGAGATTTTCTCGCCGAATACAACCTCTATGATTCTGTAATTTACCGCTGCATTGTTGGTTCGAGAGCCTACGGTTTGGATAACGAGCAATCTGATACAGATAGACGCGGGATTTACCAGCCGCCGGCAATTCTTCATTGGTCGCTTTATGGCATTCCAGAACAATTGGAAAATAAGGAAGATCAAGAATGCTATTGGGAACTGCAAAAGTTTCTGGTTTTGGCTCTAAAAGCTAATCCCAATGTACTCGAATGTTTGTACACGCCTTTGGTAGAAACTGTTTCTCCTGTAGCGGCAGAATTGCTGGAAATTCGCGAAATCTTTCTGTCGCAACTGGTTTATCAAACTTACAATAGTTACGTTTTGTCGCAGTTTAAAAAGATGGAGCAAGACCTCCGCAATACTGGGGAAATTCGCTGGAAGCACGCGATGCACTTGATTCGCTTGCTCTTGTCAGGAATTACGGTGCTGAAGGAGGGTTTTGTGCCTGTGAGAGTGCAGGATTATCGATCGCAATTGCTATCAATCCGCAATCAGGAAATCTCCTGGGATGAGGTGAATCGCTGGCGGTTGAGCTTGCACGTAGAGTTCGATCGCGCTTTTGCTGAAACTAAGTTACCGGAACGTCCTAATTACGAGCAGGCTAATCTGTTTTTGATTAAATCGCGTCAAAGTGCGATCGGAAGTTGATTTATAATTCGGCGATTGAAATCGCTTCTACACAAACAAAGTCCGCCTCCGCGGACTGAAAGAATTGATGATTTTTATGTGTGAA
This sequence comes from Microcoleus sp. PH2017_28_MFU_U_A, assembly GCF_020738035.1. NCBI lineage: Bacteria > Bacillati > Cyanobacteriota > Cyanophyceae > Oscillatoriales > Microcoleaceae > Microcoleus > Microcoleus sp. PH2017_28_MFU_U_A. The sequence goes on along the minus strand of NZ_JAEQCX010000113.1, from coordinate 18,235 downwards.
TTTTGAAAAATTATGGTAGAATACATCTCCGAATTAGTCAAGATTATCTCCGATCGACCTTACCCGCTGCTGTTTGCGACTGTCAGCGGATCGCACTTATACGGTTTTCCTTCCGCAGATTCCGACTTCGACTTGCGGGGAGTTCATATCTTACCGCTACCAAAAGTAATCGGACTGATTTCTGGAGACGAAACAATCGAAGTTTCGGAAGTTCGGGAGAAAATGGAACTGGATTTAGTCACTCACGATATTAAGAAGTTTCTGGAGTTGCTGTTGAAGCGCAACGGCTACGTGTTGGAGCAACTGTATTCGCCACTTATAGTTTACAGTAGCGAGGAACATCAGGAGTTAAAGGAGCTCGCCTCGAACTGCATTACCAAGCACCACAGCCACCACTATCTGGGTTTTGCTCAAACTCAATGGCGATTGTTTGAGAAACAAAGCCCGCGTCGGGTGAAGCCGTTGCTGTACGTTTACCGGGTGTTGCTGGCGGGGATTCATTTGATGCAAACGGGGCAAGTTGAGGCGAATTTGGTTAAACTTAATGACAAGTTCCAGTTACCGTATATTCCCGATTTGATTGCTCGCAAGCTGGCTGGGGCGGAAAAGTCGGTTCTGGAGGATACAGATATTGCATTTTATCACCAGGAGCGCGATCGGCTAATCAATGTATTAGAAGATGCAAGTTTTACCAGTCATTTACCGTCAAATCCTAATGCAAAGGTTGCTCTTAATGATTTTCTGGTAAAGGTGAGAATGGCATCTTTGAATTAAGCTGTTTCATATCTCATTGTCAGAATTAAGACGGGCGGGACGCGTATCCCACTCATGGTTGGGGAAGGTTTAATTAGTTGGTGGGGGACGGGCGGGACGCCCATTCCACTCATGGTTGGGGAAGGTTTAATGATTCGGTGGCGAGAGACTGTAATTGAGTGCAATCGAATCGGCGCGAAGCATGGCGTCAGCCCGATCGCAAATTCATAAAATGAGATACAGTAAAAGTATTGTCCAACCCTTGCACCATCAGAGGTCACAATGCAAATCACCTTGAGTCCGGATCAAACCCAAGTCCTTGAAGCTTTAGTAAAGCACGGTCAATATTCCTCTCTTGAAGAAGCAATTAACACAGCCTTGCTGTTATTAATTGACGACCTTACTTTATCCGATAGCAGCAACAACCCAAACTATTTAGCTTGGGTTGAAGAAACTCGGAAGAAAATCGATATAGCACGAGAACAGGCGCAACGCGGTGAGTTGCTCAATGCAGATGATGTATTAGCTCAACTTAGAGATAAGGTGAAAAAAGCTAGAGAAGTAATAGTATGAATCGCTTGCTAATTACAATAGAGGCGATCGCTTTCAACTGCTCATCTACCTGAGAAAAGCGATATCTAACTGCCTCCGTTGCCGCGACTACGCAACTGATCTAATAGATACTGCCAGATTTGCTCAATTCTTTCTTCAATTTGTTCTATCCGGCGTTCCACAGCCATAAAGTTAGCTTTGAATTCAGCAACGTCGATGGCAAAAATTTCTGATATTTTGGTAACAGCAGAAGTTAGGGCGTCGGTTCTTTCTGTTAACAAGTTAATTTTTCCTGTTAACAGGCTGATTTGCTGCTGGGATTCCTGCTGTTGTACGGCTATCTGATTAATGCGATCGGTTAACTGCTGTTGCGATTCCGCTAACTGCTGTTGCGACTCCGCTAACTGCTGTTGCGATGCGCCAAACTGGTTAATGCGATCGGCAAACTGTTGTTGCGATCGCGCGGTTTGTTCAAGAATAGCCTCAATTCGGTCTAGGCGATCGGTCATTTGCTTATTTCCTCAGTTTTTGCTGCTTTACTCCGCTTGGGCTTTGACTTTGGCGAGGTTTCGTTTTTAGATGGGCTCTTATTGCTGATTTCTGGGGTGTTTTCTGCAAGCCAGTTTTCTACGAGTTCCAATAAAACCTGGTTCATAGAAGCATTTTGGTAAGCACAAACCCATCGAAAGCGCGATCGCAAATCGTCATCGCAGTAAAAGCAGAGCTTGACTGGCTTATCTTTATCGGTATCGTTCATAACCTGTACTGGTGTCACTGTTTCTAGAGTGACACTAATGCCAGCTTTGTTCTATAGCAATTTTAGCTACTTAGTGACTTAGTGTCAATAACGCTATAGCGTCAATATGCCAGATTCTTTAGTCCGCGGAGGCGGACATCGTTTGTATAGCAGCGGTTTCAACCGCCGAGTTTTTTCTTATTTCTCATACCTGCGCGGTGTGTAAACCCAAATATCTCCAAATTTCCGAGGAATAATCCGAGTTTGACTCGAACCGACAATTACTAAAGTTCTCATATCCGCGTCTTCCGGCTGGAATTCGCCAAGAGTACAAACGCGCACGGATTGGCCCGATCGCCCGAGGTTTCGCCCCAATACAACCGGGGTTTTAGGATCGCGAGTTTCTAACAAAATCTCGATCGCCCTTCCCAATTGCCAAATCCGCTGTTTCGAGATTGGATTGTAGAATGCCATAACTAAATCCGCAGCAGCAGCAGCCGAAATCCGCTGTTCTATGACCTCCCAAGGCTTGAGAATATCCGAAAGCGAAATCACACAAAAATCGTGGCCGAGAGGTGCTCCGATCGCAGCAGCAGCCGCCTGCATGGCAGAAATCCCCGGTGCTACCCGAATGTCGATGCCTTCCCATTCGGGTTTAGCGTCAAAGTCGATCGCCTCAAACACCGCCGCAGCCATCGCAAAAATCCCCGGATCTCCCGACGAAACCACGGCGACGGATTTACCGGATGCTGCTAAATCTAAAGCAAAACGCGCGCGATCGATCTCTTCCCGGTTGTCGGAATCGTGCCTGTTTTGTCCTTCCCGCAGAGTTCCGGCTAAGTCGAGATAGAACTTGTAACCCACCCAATCCGTGGCTTCCCGCAGAATTTCCTTAACTTCCGGGGACATCCAAGGTGCGCCTCCGGGGCCCGTACCGACGATCGCCAGTTTGCCGCGACTAACGCCGATCGCACTTGGATCGATCGGTTCGGTAGCAAGTGCGATCGCGCAACTAAAGGCGTTTGTGCGATCGTATGCGATTAACTGACTGTTTGCACCCGCTGCTGTCAGGCTAATTTGGGCGGCGGTGACATCAAAACTGGAATTATATTGTATTAATTTAACTGTGTCGAATTCCACAAGTTCGGGAAGATTCAAAAAACGGACTGGCACTTTAAAAAATTGGCTAATTGCTTCTAAAGTCGGATTTCCCATATCATGTTTTAAGGCAAAAAATCCGGCAACCGAGGCTGCTGCTAAATCTGCGTTTTCTAAGATTTGCTGCACGTAGGAAATTGCTATTTCCGGCTCAACATAGGATAGATTTGTGAGTGCAAATGCGGCAATTTGCGGGTGGTAAACTAAACAGTCGGGCGTCGGTACAATGGCTTTTTCGGTGACGCGGATGGTTAATTTGGCTTCGGGGGCGATCCTCTCCGTTGGCGTAGCCCCCGTAGGGGCGGGCTGCGCTAACGGCAAATTGCTCTCGGAAAGCCAGTTAGCAGCCCCTTCTAGCTGTACTTTCGCCCCAGCGAGCAAATTTGAAATAAAAGTCTTCGCGTCCTCTGGATTCGCCAAATAATAGCCTTGGGGAGGACTCAGCAGCGCCGTGCGAAACCGGATATCTCCTGTCGTCGTGATGGCGGGCTGTACGCCGAGGGCTGCGGCAATTTCTCTGGCTAAGTCGTTGACTCCGTGCAAACCTCCCAGCAGCGGTACAACGGCGCTTCCATCTTCGGCGACGGCTAAGACTGGGGGTTCGGCGCGTTTGTCTGACAGCAGCGGGGCGAGGGTGCGGATGATGATTCCGGCGGCGCAGATGGCGATGATTGGGGTTTCTGTGGCGAATAGTTCTCGCAAGGTTTCGCCGAAGTTGCTAAAGTTGATATCTGTGTCGGATGTGCGATCGACTAAACCGTAAATCTGGGAACCTGGGAAGACTTTGGAGATTGTTTTGGCGATCGCTAGGCTGTTTTGACCTAGGATAATTATTGCGGGCGGAAGTCGATTCACGGTTTTATATATGGCTGTGTTTGGATTGGTTTGATTATTTTAATCTGTTGTTACTGAAATAAAACATATTTGACGAACCGCGAAGGCGCGTTAGGCGAAGCCACGCGTAAGCGCTAGGGCGCGAAGGATGAGTAAGAAAAGAAGAAAGATATAGAAGAAGTTTATTTTTTTTTCTTCTCTATCAGTGGCACCGAATAGCAAGGGTTTGAAGCCCCAGCATGAAGGCAGATTGTGATAAGAACGGAGTTTAAATCTCCGCTTTTATCACTTCGCTGTCAACTGTCAACTGTCAACTGTCAACTGTTTAAAGGCGTCTTGCCTGTGAATTTCTGAGATTAGTTGATTTTACCAACTTTGCCTTTAATATCCAGTTTATTGTTCTGTAAATTATTTAATTTGCGATCGTAAGTTGCGACAGTTATGGGAGTTGTATAGCGGATCTAGCGAAAGATTAGCGAAGGTTGTTGGTAAGAGAGCTCTATACGTTTAAGCGGTTATATAAGCTGTCAGTCATACCTCATCTTTTTGAGAAAGGCTATATGAATGAACTGATGAGAAGATTGAAGGGGTGGTTGTAGTTTCTTGATTGATGTTTCTCAGGTGCGATCGCCCAATTGGCACTACAAACCTGATAAACTGGGGCCTGTATAGTAAATAGGACTTACACCTAACCCTCATCAACCGGGTTTCTTAGCCGAAGTTCGAGTATAAATAACCAACCGAGTCTCAATTAGTTGCGTTTTAGAATGAGAAAATTTTTAGCATTAGTTGTGTTTGGGATGATACTTGCCCTCTCTTCTGTAGCTGTGGCCGCTCAACCTTTGTCCGTCGCTTATCCTCCCGCCAACCACAAAACGATCGCCGATCGCATTTTTCTGATCGGTACAGCCCCGCCAACCGGACAAGTATCGGTAAATGGCCAGCAAATTGCGCGCACCGCCGCCGGCCATTTCGCCCCGACTTTTCCCCTGCAAATCGGCGAAAATGTCTTTAGCTTGCGTTACCAAAATCAGCAAGTTCTTCTTAAGGTGACGCGCGAGTCTAATCAACCACAAGTCCCCGCAGGCTTGGCTTTTGCAAAAGATTCCCTGACGCCGAAAGTCGATGTAGCCAGTTTACCGGGGGAATATATCTGCTTCGGCGCGATCGCTCCGGCGAATGCGCGAGTTGCGGTAAAATTGGCTGGCGTTGATATTCCTCTCAAAGCGCGATCGCAAGTCGAACTCCCCGATAACAAATCTGTCTTGTTAGGCGAAAACTCCCCCATCAAAAAAGGCAGTAGCGAACAGTATCAAGGCTGCGCTATTACCCCGGAAAACTCCGGCGAATCTAAGGCAGAAAAAATAGATTTAGGAGTGCCAATATTTTATCTAACAATGAACGAGCAAATTATCACTCAACCAGGTACTGGCAAAATTTCTATCCTCTCTCCAGCCGAGTTAGAAGTAGCAGAAGTCACAGCAGATCCGGGTGTTGCTAGAACCGGGGCGAGTACGGATTTCTCTCGGATGACACCGCTGCCCAAGGGAACGCGCGCCACAGTTATCGGGCGCGAGGGAGAATGGATTCGGCTCGATTACGGCGCTTGGATTAAAGCATCTGAGGTGCGAATTGTCAAAGATGCAGTGCCTGCGCGATCGATTATTCGCAGCGCCAAATCGCGTCAAGTTTCCGGCTGGACAGAAGTTTTATTCCCCTTAGAAATACCAGTCCCAGTCACGGTACAAGAAGGAGAACGCACCTTCACTTTAACTCTGTACAATACCACCGCTCAAACTGACATTATTCGTCTCGACGACGATCCAGTAATTTCGCGTTTGGCATGGCAACAAATCTCGCCACAACAAGTACAATATACTTTTAATCTCAAATCTGCCCAGCAGTGGGGATATAAATTGAGATACGAAGGCACAACTTTAGTGCTGTCTTTAAAACACCCGCCGACAAATACCAGCGCGGTGCCGATTTCATCAGAAAAACCGCTGTCAGGAATTAAGATTCTGATCGATCCGGGACACGGCGGCCCGCAGGATTCCGGGGGGGTTGGCCCTACAGGCTACCGCGAGAAAACAGTAGCTTTAATTGTGTCGAAATTGGTGCGGGAGGAATTGGTAAATCGGGGCGCGAATGTGGTAATGACGCGGGTGGAAGATGTCGATTTGGATTTGCCGCCGAGGGTGGAAATGATTCAAAAAGAAGAACCTGCGATCGCAATTTCGATACACTACAATGCTTTGCCAGATAACGGCGACGCGATAAATACCAAAGGCGTCGGCGCTTTCTGGTTTCACCCGCAAGCGCACAGTTTGGGAATGTTTTTGCACAATTATTTAGTTGCAAAACTGAACCGTCCGAGCTATGGTATATTCTGGAACAATCTAGCGATGACTCGTCCTGCCGTTGCTCCATCTGTTTTAATGGAATTGGGATTTATGATCAATCCCGAAGAGTTTGAATGGATTGTGAATCCGACAGAACAGCAGAAGTTAGCTTCTGCCATTGCCCAAGGCATTACCGAATGGTTTGCTTCGGTAAAATAACATTTCGCAGTAAGGACTTCAGTCCTTCCAACCCAAGGAGATTAAATAAATGTTGAGTTTGAGTCAATCAAAAGCCTTTTTCATTGCAGCCGCCTTTGCAAGTTTTAGTTTTTCACTTTACAGCTTTCCAGTTTTCGGGAAAGAGCAAAGTCTGGCACCGGAAAAAGTAGAAGCTTTAAAAAAGCAAACTCAATGCTCGTTTATTACAGGTGAAGGCGGCCCGGTTAACATTCGCAAAGGCCCCGGCAATAAGTACCCAGTTGTAGCTAAACTCAAAAGAGGAGACGGAGTTCGGGCTGTTAGCAGACAAGGTAGTTGGGTGAAAATTGCGGCCCGAACTTCTGGGAATGCTCCTAATGAAACTTTTACAATCCTTGACGGTTGGGTGAACAATAAATTTATCAATGGTTGTTCCGAAGACCAATTTGATAGATGGCGGAAATAGATTCGGTACTCTAAGGAATGAAAATTAAATAACTTACACGCTCGATGATCGATGATTGTTGTGGGATGGGCGTCCCGCCCGTCCTTTCTGCACGGGCGGGACGCCCATCCCACAAATTTGCTTAAGTTATTTAATTTCTATTCCTAAGGTATGTAGTTGCGCTCTTTGCGCTCTAGGTCAAAGAGCGCTGAAGCGCAACTACGTACCCTTATCAATCTGAAGACCAATTTGATACATGGCGGAAATAGATTCAGTCTTCGATAAAAGTTTCACAATACTTCTGAGGTATGTAGTTGCGCTTCAGCGCTCTAGGTCAAAGAGCGCTGAAGCGCAACTACGTACCCTTATTTAATAAGCCTCGTACAAATATTTTTATGATACAATAAAGAGGTTTGCTAAGAGTTGATTGAATCCTAACTCCAACTTATTTTCACTCTTGTCTTTCTATAAAGTGTCATACTCTAAAAACTCAATTGGTAATTAATAATGCACAAGATTCCTGTTACAGTGATCACTGGTTTTCTCGGTAGCGGCAAAACCACCCTAATTCGCCATTTATTGCAAAACAATCAAGGCCGCCGCATTGCTGTTTTAGTTAACGAATTTGGCGAAATCGGAATAGATGGAGAATTGCTGCGCGATTGCCAAGTTTGCGATGAAGAAGAAACTGTCACCAGCAATATTGTCGAATTAACTAATGGTTGTCTTTGCTGCACTGTGCAAGAGGAATTCTTGCCGACTATGCAGGAATTGTTGAAGCGCAAAGACCAAATTGATTGTATCTTAATCGAGACTTCTGGCCTCGCACTTCCTAAACCTTTGATTCAAGCTTTTCGCTGGCCGGAAATTCGCACGGGCGCTACAGTTGACGGTGTGGTTGCTGTTGTTGATTGCGAGGCTGTTGCTAACGGTACTTTTGTTGGCGATATTGATGCTTTGATGGCGCAGCGAGAGGCTGATTCGAGTTTGGATCACGAAACGCCGATCGAGGAATTGTTTGAAGATCAGTTGGCCTGTGCCGATATGGTACTGTTGACGAAGGTCGATCGCGTAGATGCGGAAACTCACCAGAAAGTTCAAACCTGGTTGCAGCAAGAGTTACGCCCGAGTGTGAAAATTGTGCCTTGCAAAGCTGGCGAAATTAACCCCGATGTGCTGTTGGGATTTAATGCGGCGGTTGAGGATGATTTGGAGTCTCGCCCGAGTCACCACGACACGGAAGAGGAACACGAGCACGATGATGATATTAACTCGACTTTCTTTATTGCCGATCGCGAATTTGAACCAGAAGCTTTGGTGAAAAAGCTGCAAGCCTTGATGCAGCAGGAAGAAATTTATCGGATTAAGGGGTTTGTGGCGGTTCCCAAGAAACCGATGCGGATGGTGTTGCAAGGTGTTGGCGATCGCATAGAATGTTTTTACGATCGCCCTTGGCAACCTTCCGAACTCCGTCAAACCAAGCTGGTGCTGATCGGCAAAGAGTTGGAGCGCGATCGAATTGCAGCTATGATTGGTAATTAATTGTCTGGAGTCATCGGTCATACCTACAAAGGTTCGTAGTGAGGAATGCAAGTCCTTGTTCTATGGATGCGGACTTGCATTCCTCACTACCACCTGCACAATCCGACAGGCTCTGGCGAACAATTTATTAACATTATTTAATATTGTTGCTGCTGCCAACAAGTGTAGGCTAAACTAGCGACAATGGTTATCATTCTACAAAACTAGAGGTAAAATATGGTTACTGCTGGAGCGATCGAATCAGTTCCCGTGACCGTTCTCACAGGCTATCTGGGTGCAGGTAAAACTACGCTACTCAACCACATTTTAACACAGGAACACGGCAAAAAAGTTGCAGTCATCGTCAACGAATTCGGCGAAGTAGGCATCGACAACCAACTCATCATTGATGCCGACGAAGAAATTTTTGAGATGAACAACGGCTGCATTTGCTGTACAGTCCGAGGTGATTTAATTCGGATTATCGGCAACTTGATGAAGCGGCGCGACAAATTCGACCACATAGTCATCGAAACCACAGGTTTAGCCGACCCCGCACCCGTAATTCAGACATTCTTTGTAGACGAAGATATGCGGGATCAACTGCTGCTAGATGCAGTAGTCACTGTCGTTGATGCCAAGCACGTATGGCAACATTGGGATGCCGAAGAAGTTCAAGAACAAATTGCCTTTGCTGACGTGGTTTTGCTGAACAAGACCGATTTAGTAAGTGCGGAAGAATTGGCAGAATTAGAAAAAAGAATTCGCGCCATGAATGCAATAGCAAAAATCCACCGCACTCATAACGCAGAACTAGAAATTGATGCGTTGTTGGGCGTCCAAGCATTTGATTTGAACCGGGCATTAGAAATCGAACCCGACTTTTTGGGCGTACACGTTCACGAACATGATGCAACAGTAAAATCAATGGCAATAGTAGAATCTGGTGCTGTTGATGGCGACAAATTTAGTGATTGGATTGGCGAATTATTGCGAACTCAAGGCACAGATATCTTTCGGACAAAAGGCATTTTAAATGTATCTGGACAAGAAAAGCGCTTTGTTTTTCAAGGAGTACATATGCTGTTCGATGGCAGACCGGATCGAGCTTGGAAAGATAGCGAAACTCCGAAAAATGAACTCGTATTCATTGGCAGGAACTTAAATGAAACTCAATTGCGAGAGGATTTCCGTCGGTGTCTAGTGTAAAAGAAACGGGTAAAAAAAAGAGCAGCCACGGTGAGCTAATTCTGCAATTTCACGCTCAAGAAATGCTATCTGATTACGTAACTGCTGTTACTTGGTCGCCGGATGGTAAAACTTTAGCAGTTTGTTCTGCTGCGGGCGAAGTAATGTTGGCGACAGTAGGGGCAGTTAACAAATTGTCCTTACAACCGCTGCAAAGTGCCACAGGAAAATCGGCAGATTGTTTGTCTTTTTCGGCAGACAGTCAATTCCTAGCCGCGGGCGGACAGGATGGACGGGTGCGAATTTGGCGCGTTAATTCTGGGGAATTAATTGCTGATTTGGATAACAAGCGCGTCTGGGTTGATAAGTTAGCTTGGAGTCCCCACTGCAATCATTTAGCTTTTAGTATGGGCCGCTGCGTTCAAATCTGGAATGCTGATGATAATGTTGTGGAAGTAACGCTGAATTTCGACTCGTCATCTATTCTAGATTTAGCATGGCATCCGATTGTTCAATACCTGGCAGTTAGCGGCTATCAAGGTGTTAAAGTTTGGAGTGGCGATGACTGGGACGAAGACCCAGAATTTTTATCAGTACCGTCTGCAACAGGTGCAATTGCTTGGTCGCCGCAAGGGCAATATTTAGCTTGTGGCAATATGGACAATACTCTAATTGTTAGTGAATGGGGTAATTTGGAACCGTGGGTAATGCAGGGTTTTCCGGGGAAAGTTCGCGAGTTGGCTTGGTCGGATCAAACTAATTCTTTGGGTGCACCTTTGTTGGCTGCTTCGAGTTCTCAAGGTGTTTCTGTTTGGGACAGAGATGCTGATGAAAGTGTCGGTTGGGAAGGTTGGGCCCTAGAGGTGCATGAAAATGTCGTAAGTGCGATCGCCTTTCAACCTAACACATTTTTATTAGCTTCTGCATCCGCAGACGGTCAAGTTTGTTTGTGGTATGAAGCAGCACAATTGCTGCAAGTTCTAGAAGGTGCACAGGGCGGTTTTTCGTGTCTCGCATGGCATCCTGACGGTCAATTTCTGGCGGCTGGCGGGAATGGCGGCGAATTGGTGGTTTGGTCGTAATTCTTGCCCTGCAAGGGATTCAACCGATGTTAAATTGGCTGCTGGGTGTCGGTACTGGCTTGAGCCCAACATAAACAATTTAAAACTTGCTCTTTACAAAATCCTAGATTACTATAACATTTTAGTGGCTGCACAATCCTTAAGGGCGATCGACAATTATGACTCAACAGCAATTTCTCGAACAACTCAACAGCATCCTCGACCAAAACCACCTGCTGAAACATCCGTTCTACCAAATGTGGAACGAAGGTAAACTCGACATCGCAATGCTGCAAGAGTACGCACAAGAATACTACCTGCAAGTTCACAACTTCCCCACCTACGTCAGCGCCACCCACGCCGCCTGTGACGACATCAAAATTCGTCAAATGCTCCTCGAAAACCTCATAGAAGAAGAAAGAGGCGCCGCAAATCACCCCGAATTGTGGCTGCGCTTTGCCGAAGGTTTGGGTTTAGATAGAAATGCAGTTCTCGAACGCGAACATTTAGAAAAAACCACCGAATCCGTCCGCATTCTCAAAGACTTAGCGCGCAGCGAATCTCCCGCCAAAGGTTTAGCCGCCCTCTACGCTTACGAAGCACAAATCCCCGAAGTTTCCACAACCAAAATCGCTGGTTTAAAGGAATTTTACGGCATCGATTCACAAGCTGCTTTGTCTTTCTTTAAAGTTCACGAAACAGCCGACGAGTTCCACTCGCAAGCCACCCGCGAAGCGCTGTTACAGCTTTGTGAAACTGAAGAAGCACAACAAGAAGCACTGTTAGCTGCCCAGAAAGCCACTTTTGCTCTTAATTTACTGCTTGATGGTGTTTACGAAACCTATTGTCAAGCTAAGTAAGCTTCAGTTGACAGTTGACAGTTGACAGTTGACAGTTGACAGCTTCTTTCTGGTAAAAAAGGCATATTTGTAGGGCGGGTTTAGCTAGTGATTGTGACACTCGCAAACAATCTCAGAACAAAACCCGCCCGCCCTCGCTCATTCTCCTCTCTTTCTTGTCAAAATTCCTTGACTGGGACTGAACAGCAAAGCCATTAAAAATAATCCAAAAACAACTAAGACAATTGCCGCACCAGATGGCATATTAAAATAATAGCTAAGATACATTCCAGTCACACTAGCTGTAATTCCAATAATTGCGCCCAATCCCATCATTAAATGTAACTCTTTTACCAACAAATACGCCGTAATTCCTGGCCCGATTAATAGCGAAATTACTAATAGTGCGCCTACAGTTTGCAAACTCGCAACCACCGTCAGTGTAATCGCCGAAATCATCCCCAAGTAAATCCAGTTTACAGGCAAACCAGACGCCTGTGCTCCTAGCGGGTCGAAGGTATAGAATAGCAGTTCTTTGTAAAAGATTTTAACTGCGACCAAAATAATTACAGTTATCATAAAAGTCTGCTGTACGTCAGACGGTGCAACTGACAATATATTCCCGAACAAAAACCCGTCTAAGTCTAGTTTTGTTGTCCGCAAGACGCTAATTAAGGTGACGCTAATTGCTAAAAATGTAGATAAAATTAATGCCATAACAGCATCTATTTTAATCCGGGATTGCGATTGAATCCATGCCATAATTACGGCGCTGATGATTCCTGATATAAATGCGCCGATGGAAATATTGAAACCTAAAGAAAATGCCACCGGCAGTCCTGCTAATACTGAATGGGCAATCATGTCTACCATCATTCCCATTTGTTGTACAATTAAGTATGAGCCGACAACGGCGCACACAATTCCTAGCAAAATGCCGACGGCGATCGCATTTCGCATGAACTCGAATTTAAGCGGCTCAATGAGTATGTTTAACATTTAATTACTTACCTCAATAATCTTATTGTTTTAACCGCAGATAGAGGCAGATTAACACAGATAAACGCAGATATAAGATAATTATCTGCGTTTATTTGCGTTCATCTGCGGTTAAAAATAAATCTTTTTCCAGTCACGCCGAAACTAAGCTTAAATCGTATCCATAGGCTTTTTGAATATTGGCGGCGGTGAGGACTTCCCGGCAGGAACCAGTGGCAATTAACTGCTTATTGAGCAATAATAAATTATCGTATTGTTTTAAAGTTTCGCCTAAATCGTGGCTGATTACTAGCAATGTTTTGTTTTCAGCTTTGAGTTCGGCAAAAATATCGAAGATAATCTCTTCTGTGGCTTTGTCGATCGCACTAAAGGGCTCGTCGAAGAAGAATAAGTCGGCTTGTTGGGCGATCGATCTTGCTAAAAATATGCGCTGCTGCTGTCCCCCGGAGAGTTCGCCAATTTGTCGATCGCGCAAATCCCACATTCCCACCCGCAGCAAAGCAGCTTTGACTAATTCTTGCGACTGCTTCGAGGGAGTGCGAAACCAACCAGTCTGGACAGTCCGCGCCATCATCACCGCATTGTGCACCGTAATTGGATAATCCCAGTCAATTTGCGATCGTTGCGGCACGTAAGCCACCCGCGATAACTGTTCCTTCAACAACCGCCCCTGATATTTTACTATCCCCCGACAAGCCGGAATCAATCCCAGCATCGCCTTCACCATCGTGCTTTTCCCCGCGCCGTTGGGCCCGAAGACACCAGTTAACTGTCCCGGATCTAACTGAAAATTCACGCCGTTGAGGGCCGAAATTCCTTGATAATTCACAGCCAAGTCTTGCACTTCTAACATAATTCCAGATTTTGAGAACGATTCTTATTTCTAGCTACTACAATAGGATAACTCTAAAAGTAATAACGATTATCGTTCCAAAGGTGAAATGTTAAAAAACTTGACGGAAAAAAGCAGCAAATTGTGCGGTGTGGCGGTTTTGGCGATCGCCTGCGGACTGGTTGGGTGTACTTCTAGCCCCCAAGCAAAGAATCCCACACCCCAGAGTCCCGCCACCACTCAAACTCAAGCAACTCCCGCCACCAATTTGCCAAAAGTGGTAGCTACGACTGGTGTCATCTGCGACATTACTAAGGAAATTGCTCAAAGTTCGATCGACACCACCTGTCTAATCGAACCCGGAGAAGACCCCCACGCCTACCAAACCAAGCCAGAAGACCGCAAAGTCATTGAAACAGCAAATCTAATTTTATACGGCGGCTACAACCACGAACCCAGCATCATTAAATTAATTAAATCCAGCAGTAATTCCGCACCCAAAATCGCCGTACACGAACTCGCCGTTCCCAAACCGTTGATGGGCGAACACGAACACGGGAAAGAGAAAGAACAAGAAAAGTCCCACGCCACCGAAGAAAAAGTCCCCGATCCTCACGTTTGGCACAATCCTAAAAATGGTATCCGCATGGTAGAAACAATTCGCGATGAATTGATCAAAGTTTCCCCAAGCAATGCTCAACTATATACCACAAATGCCACAAAATTAACAGATGATTTAGCCAAAATAGATACTTGGATTAAAGCACAAATAGCGACAATTCCTGCCCAAAAACGCAAATTAGTTACAACTCACGATGCCCTGAGTTACTATGCCAATGCTTACGGATTAGAGATTGCGGGAGTTTTGCAGGGAGTGACAACAGAGGAACAGCCCACAGCCGCCAGAATTGCCGAATTATCATCAGAAATTAAGACAGCAGGAGTTCCGACAATTTTTGTAGAAACCACGACTAATCCGAAATTAATGCAGACTGTAGCGAGGGAAGCAAATGTCAAAATTTCCGACAAAGAACTTTATAGCGACGAGTTGGGCGGCCGAGGTACTGGCGCTGATACCTATGAAGGAATGCTAAAAACTAATACTTGTGCAATTACCTCCGGCCTCGGCGGCAATTGTACTCGGTTTGCAGGAGAAGTAGCACCAACTTCTAAACCATAGAAAAGTCGGCGGTTGAAACCGCGTCTAGACAAACAAAAACCGCCTCCGCGGTTTGAAGACAGTTAAAATTATATTATTTTCTTTACACCGCGGAGGCGGTCGCGCTCGCGAACTCGAAGTGCGGACTTGGTTTTTATAGGTGTGGTTTCAACCGCCGTCTTATCTGCGATGAATTTAAGGCAAATTGCCGTCATCGGTACTGGGGGGTTTTTGTCCAATTCCCAATTGCTTCTTAGACGATTTTAAGTCTTTCCAAAGCGCCTTAATATCTTTATAGGCTTTCTCGGCGCTAATTTTACCCCCTGTTTCCAGAGAGCAAATATAAGTTATTTTCTGAGCAAATTCCTGCAAGTTGGCATTAAACGCCAAGTTTTCAGGCGTGAAATCACCGTAGTAGCGACTGCGAGGATGTAAAAAATCTTCCCGCTCTTTCATTGCCCCCTCCTAATTCAACTTTTGGTTCTGTCTCTGCTATTAATAGTAGTCTTTGCACTTAGTATTGCGACGCTAACTTACTTTGATTGCATTCCCCAGGTAACAATTGTGATTTTTCCCTGTGTACTTAGTCGATTAAACCAATTTTAACCTTTGATTACCCGTATTTTAACCTCAATTTAACCTAAAAACACAAAAATTGGGAAATGCGCTGTTCGCATCTCCCCTTAGATATATTTTTACAGAGGTTCCTTAACCTTTTCGGAATCGGAATATTTATTTGCTGCACTCGCAGCCGATGTGGCCGCAGCCGCTACCGTTGGGGTGTCCGTCAGCGCAAGCAGTCGAACAGTAGGATTTGCCACTTTTTTCGATCGCTTCAGTGAGGCTGACAACGCACAAACAAGAAGGGCACGCGCATTTCATTTGGGTGACAGTGGTCATTTTAAATTCTCCTGGTGTGTTTCGCTCTATTAATATCTGAACATATATTCAGATATATGTCAAGGAGATGTAAAAGTTTTGTAACAAAAGGTGGGTCGATCGCGCTAATATGAAAATGAGAATTAAAATCAGCCGGGAAAAGATGTCACCGAAGTCTGCTGTTAACGGAGCGATAAGTCAGCCTGACCAAGAAAACGATACACCAACCTGCGGGCGATCGCACGTAGTTGAAAGTTCACGGGTTGGAGACATCCAAACACAAGTGCTGAACACAGCAAAAGCCCAGCGGATGGCAGAGTTTTTCAGTCTTTTGGGAGATGCGAACCGCTTGCGATTACTGTCGGTGTTAGCAAATCAAGAATTGTGCGTGTGCGACTTGGCGGCGGTTTTGAGCATGAGCGAATCGGCTGTATCGCACCAGTTGCGGGCGTTGCGGGCGATACGGTTGGTAAGTTACCGCAAAGTTGGCAGACAAGTTTTTTATAGTTTACTCGATCGGCACGTTTTAGAACTTTACCAAGCAGTCGCCGAACATTTGGACGAAGAATCTTAATTAGTCAGTTGTTGGTTGTCAGTTGTCAGTTGTCAGTTGTCAGTTGTCATTGGGAATTTCTGTATGCGCGGATGCTGTAGGGGCGAGTTCACCGATATCTGATGATGCACATCCAGAATATGTGTAAACTCGCCCTCCCCAACCAAAGATTCATGCAAGCGATTATCTGTACATCAGCCCTGACTGCCAACCAGGGGTTATCCTACTATTAGGCTTCTAGAACAGTGTGACCGGAAGCAACCACAGCTTGTTTAATAGACTCTTCCGAGGCTTTAGCTTCCACAGTCACAGTCTTGGCCGCTAAATCCACATCAATCTTAGCTTCCGGTTCCACGGTTTTGATGGCTTCGGTAATTGTGTTTCCGCAGCCGGAACAGACGATCGACGGAACATGAAGTTTGAGTGCCATAATTAAGCGATATCTTGTAGATGACAGGATTGATTCTGCTTTTATTTTAATCAAATTTCGGTTTTTGGGACAGGCTAGAAGCCCATCCCACAAGAAAAAAAATTTGTGGGATGGGCTAGAAGTCTGTTTTTGGGACGGGCTAGAAGCCCATCCCACAAGAAAAAAAAGTTTGTGGGATGGGCTTCTAGCCCGTCCAACTTTTCTTGAAAGAAATATTAAGTCCAATGACTAATGACTAATGACTAATGACCAATAACCAATGACTAATGACTAATAACTAATGACTAATGACTAATGACTTAGCCTCCGGTACGAACCGCCCGACGGCCGCCGCCACAGGCCGCAAACTTGCAACTAAATCAATCATATCCGGCAAAGAAAGAGCTTGCCGCGCGTCAGAAACCGATTTTTCCGGTTGCGGGTGACACTCAACAATTAACCCGTCAGCACCGCAAGCAACCGCTGCTTTTGCTAGAGGTGCGACTAATTCTCGCTTGCCGGCGGCGTGAGAAGGATCTACAATTACTGGCAAATGAGTTAACTGTTTTAGCGCTACGACTGTACCTAAATCTAAGACATTGCGGGTGTAATTGTCGAAGCTGCGGATGCCTCTTTCGCACAGAACTACATCGGGATTTCCGTGGCTGAGAATGTATTCGGCGGCCATCACAAATTCTTCAATCGTGGCTGACAAACCGCGTTTTAGTAAGACTGGTTTTCCGGCTTGACCGATCGCCTTTAGTAACTCAAAATTTTGCATATTGCGACTGCCTACTTGCAGCATATCAGCATAGGCGACAACCGGATCGATTTGGGCGATCGACATTACCTCAGTCACCACGGGTAAACCGTAACGCCGGCTGACATCCGCTAAAATTTCCAGTCCCTCAATTCCCATCCCTTGGAAAGCATAGGGAGAAGTGCGGGGTTTGTAGACTCCCCCGCGCAAAGCCTGCACCGGTGCAACTGAGAGTTTGCTGGCGACTGTCTCCATTTGTTCGGAACTTTCGACGGTACAGGGGCCGCCGACGATTAATAATTCTGTGCCGCCGACTGAGACGGTTTCGGATAGTTTGACTATAGTTTGGTGTTCGGGATGAGATTTGGTTGCGAGTTTGGCATCTAACATGATGGAATTCTCCTGGAAAATCGAGTGATTGGTTGACAATAAAAAACCCGGAACCTTTAAGGAGTTCCGGGTTGGCGCGAAAAGACAGCACGACAATTTACCCAGAACTCCTGCGGGGCCAAAAATAAAAGCCGTAATACCAGTTACTGAATAATGTCATTGCTGTTTTCGCTTGCGATGATTGGTGGTTGGGACAAGAAGTAGAAAAAACAAAACCGCAGGTGTTAGTCTGCGGTTCGCCCGGATGTTCACAGCAATCTGTAAATTCACTCCGGGCGAACTTGGGTATGCCAAAAATAAAAATAGCTGTTGGTTGCGAACATAGGTGAAGCGATTGGATTACTGATTAAATACAAGACTATTCGTTAACCTAGCATAGAGTGGTAGGAATGTCAAGCATTTTTTGCAACAGGTAGGGACACGGCACTGCCGTGTCCCTAATAAAGGTATGTTGTTGCGCTTGAGCGCTCTTTGAGATATATGAGAAAGAGCGCTTTTCGCGGAACTACGTACCTTACGGCTGTGCAATTTAGTCCCAGCCTCCGTCTCGATCGCACAATTGAGCTAATCTCTGATTGGGCGATCGATCGTATTCCCTCAATTACTCGTATTTTGATACATCTCTCA
>NZ_JAEQCX010000226.1:0-2701 GCF_020738035.1 Microcoleus sp. PH2017_28_MFU_U_A | reverse complement strand
GGTTTTTTGGTTAAGAACAGTTTATCCCTCTTTTTCTCTTTAATCCAGTCTGGGTCAGCTTTTATCCCGATCTTGACTGACTTTTGTCAGTCAACCAGCCTTTAGAGACTTGCCCGATTTGCGCCGGACAGCCGGACTACGCCATGAGCAAGCGCTCTGTTTGGCCTTATTAGACCTCTTGCAAAATAATTTTATGATATAATGGAAAGTTTTGCTTTACTGGATTGAATCCCAACTCTTAACTTATGTTTACTTTTGCCTTACTAGAAACAGGATAAGATACTAGAAACTTATATTGGTTGTTACACAATCAGTAAATCATGAAAAATCAATCTTATCTAAATTTAACATCTCATCAATTTAAACGTAGATTTGGTGTGAAAATTCAAACCTTAAAAGTAATGGTTAAAGCCTTAGAAGAATTCAGGTCAGAAAATCCTAAGGACAGAAGAGGGCGTGGGACTATCCTAACTCTTGAAGAACAGGTCTTGGTCGCATTGGAATATTGGCGAGAATATCGAACATATTTTCATATTGCGACAAATTGGGGAGTATCTGAATCAACTATTTGCCGAATTGTAATTGACATCGAATCAACAAAGATGAAAACGGGAAAATTTCGTCTTCCTGGGAAAAAAGCATTACTCAAAAACTCTGATTATCCAGCAGTTGTGGCGATTGATGTCACAGAAACAGCTATTGAACGACCAAAAAAAAACAGAAGAAATATTACTCAGGCAATAAGAAATGTCATACCCTCAAAACTCAATTGGTCATTAATCAAGAGACAGGAGCAATTATTTGCACTGCTTTTGGGAAAGGACATTGCCACGATTTTAGCTTGTTTTAAAAAAGTAAAATTCATTTGCATCCCGAAACAGATAGCTTACAAGATAGTGGGTATCAAGGCATAAAAGATTATCATTCCAATAGTTATATTCCTAGAAAGAAACCTAAAAATGGGAAACTTTCTCTCTTAGAAAAAGACTACAATCGAACTCTAGCACAAGAACGAATTGTCATTGAACACGTTAACCGGAGTCTGAAAATTTTTAAAATATTGTCGAGTCGTTATCGGAATCGTCGTCGCCGTTATGGTCTGCGTTGTAATTTGTTATCAGCAATTTATAATTATGAGTTAGCTCTAGGGGGATTAAATTGAAAATCTTTTATTATAGCATAGATTTTTTTTGCAAGAGGTCTATTTACCTTGGCGATCAGTGCGGGCTGTCGGGGTTTTCTGGCGCTCCAGGATTGGCTGTCGGGGTATCGTTCCGAACTGCTGGAATTATTCACACCACCGAAATCACGCTTGCCGAACTACAGCACGATTCGGCGTGTACTGTTAGAACTGGACTACGAAGCCTATAGTCGTTGTTTGGCGAGATTCTTTCAGATTGAGCCGAGGGCGGGCGAAACAATTGCGATGGATGGGAAGGTGTTATGCGGTTCATACAACCTCGATACCCCAGCCAGCACCACCGAATCCCATCCGGCGATTCAATTAGTCACCGTCTATGTGGTGGAGCGGGGATTGATTCTGCCGATTCAGCCAGTGGACTGTAAAAGCAATGAAATTACAGCCTTGCCCCCGGTGATTAAAGACTTAGCGCAACGGGGTGTAGTGTTTGCCTTTGATGCCCTGAATACCCAAAAAAAACTTGCGCGCAAATCATCACGTCGGAAAACCACTATTTAGGCGCACTGAAAGGTAATCATGGTAATTTTTTCAAAGCCGTTAAAGCCCAGTTCAAAGCCGAATTCCATTGCCATACGGTGGAATCGGGTCATGGTCGCACCGAACGACGTACCGTTGAACTGTGGCAAACCCTAGAGTCCCTCACCGATGCGAACCAATGGGCGGGCTTAACCAGTATTATCCGTGTCACCAGTTATCGGCATCTCCACAAGGGGCAATTCCTGATGATTCAAAAACCCCAAGTGCGCTATTACATCAGTTCCTGGAATGAAACGGTCGAACAATTTGCCCGTCGGATTCGCGATTACTGGCATGTCGAGAATAAAGTCCATTATGTCCGTGATGTCACCCAAGGCGAAGATGCTTCCCGCATCCGGGTGCAGCCACTACCAAACCTCTTTGCCTTGGCCCGCAATCTCGCCCTTAACCTTTATCGTGACCAGGGTTTCGATAACATGGCACAAGCACAACGTCTTGCTAGCTTCGGTCTTGAGCAGCTTAAAGTTTTATTTAGAATGAAATAGCCCTGATGCCATTCGGTAATTCTAAAAATTTCTTTAACCATTCGTATTTAGCTCGACCGTAACTTTCGATATCCACCCATGTATCAGCACATAAAAACGAACTCTGCTTAAATGTTTTGTAGGCACTCAATAATTATTCTCCAATATACCATATTATACTAATATAAACTTTAGATGCGTTCGCCCTGCGTTAATAGCCAAGCGGCTTCTGTTAAGAAGCAAGTGTCGCGGACTCCCAAGGAAAAAAAGCGCTTGAGTGTTCAGATGGATGAGTTATACCATTTTTCTAAAGATCCGATAGAGATAAAGGACGACAAGACGTTGTAATTATCTGCTTCCGCTCAATGAAAAAGTCTGTCATAACTTTAAAAAAATGGTATTATGGTCATTCGTTGATAGTAAAGGAAATCAGCAGTGGGTCTGGCTGGCATTGGATGCCCAGACTAGGGAAATTGTTGGTGTACATATTGGAGATCGT
>NZ_JAEQCX010000112.1:0-23511 GCF_020738035.1 Microcoleus sp. PH2017_28_MFU_U_A | reverse complement strand
TGGGGCGACTCGATACAGAAAAAACTTATCTTTAACCAAGCTTGAATATATTGATCGCTCCTGCTCTTGGTTGGCAATCAATTATTCAGCAAGCCCTAAGTAAACAAAGAGAATATATCTACTGAGGTAACTCAATATATGGGCGCTAGATTAAGGGTATTCCTGACTCAACAGCAAGACAAAACTCTCTTAAAACTGAGAACTGCGGATGTTCCACAAAAAGTCAAAGATAGAGCAGAAGTAATTAGATTAAATGCACATGGCTGGTACGTTGAAAAAATAGCTGCTCATTTTAACTGGACTCCACAAACAGTGAGAGAGGTTTTACATAAATGGTCGAATATAGGCATGGAAGGGCTTTGGGAGTTGCCTGGTCGAGGGGCAAAGCCAACGTGGAAAGAGTCAGATATAGAGTTTTTAAAAGAATGCCTCAAAAAGGAATCACGTACATATAATAGTCTTCAATTAGTCCAGAAATTAGAAAAAGAACGTTCTGTTAAACTAAGTGCAGATCGATTAAGAAGGATACTAAAAAAAAAGGTTTATTTGGAAACGAGCCAGAAAAAGTCATAAAGGGAAACAAGACCCCATAGTACAAGAAACGAAGCAATCCGACTTAGATATGTTGCAATTAGAGGCGGCGGCGGGAGGAATTGACTTAAAGTATTTAGATGAATCAGGGTTTTGTATGTGGAGTGAACCCGGTTATACTTATTACCCAATAGGTGAGCAAAAACGGTTAGAACAAACGAAACGGCGTGGTCGTAGACTAAGTATTGTCGGACTTCTTCAACCTGATATCAGTTTTGTCTACGGTTTAGTCATTGGGGGCGTTGATCGAAAAGCTTATATCAAAATGATGGAGCGAGAAGCCCAGGAAGCTGCTGAGATTGGACGACGGAGAATAATCGTACAAGACAACGGCCCAATACACCGATGCAAAGAAGTCCAAGAGTTATGGCCGCATTGGGAAAATAAAGGTTTATATATCTTCTTTTTGCCCAAGTATTGTTCGGAAATGAACCCCATTGAATTGGAGTGGCAACACATTAAAAAAGATGAATTGGCAGGGCAAATGTTTGATGATGAGTTAGAACTCGCCTACGCCGTAATTCATGGAGTAGAAGTTAGAGGACAAAGGGGAAATTACACTACGCAACGTCTTAAGTTTAACTCCAATTAGGTAACTTAATATTTTGTTACATAAATAGGTTTTTTCCCGCCTACCTACTTAACAGAGGTCAGGATGGCATTAACCACCTGCCGATCTCGAACTCGAAGAAGCTGGATGGGACGATTCAATTGTAATACCTAATTCGATAACTGTATTATAACCATAATTATTGAGTAAATTCAAGCATTATTTTACAGCAGGTTTGTTGACAAAGTTCAGACTAATTTCTCTTTATTTTATTTGTACATCATTCTAAGATTGGGGCTATCAGGATTCTCGCTTGATAAATTGGGCGAATTGCAGTGCAAAGAAGCCTGCTAAGTGTAGGTGAAGCTTGCTTAGTTTTCCAGAGAAATTAAATGGCAGAAAATCGGTTAAGTTTAGCGCTCTGCGCCGCGTTGTTGAAGTTAGTTTTTTGCTCAAATAATGACAGAAACTTTTCCCAAAACCAGCCTCCTCAGCGATGGTTGGAAATTCGTACTCCATTCTCCAACAGCAGGCGAAATCATCAACCCTCAAGGAACGCGGCAAACTGCCTACTTCGGATTTGATTCCCAAGCAGCAGCCGAAAAGTTTATGAAAGTCCTCGTCGCTTACGGATGGGGCGACTGCCAAATTCGCCCGTCAAAGAGGCTCGATAGCTGCCAGATCGAAGTAAAAGTCTGGAACTGCGCTGATTTTTTACTGCAACCGCACCTCATAACTAAAACAGTAGGTTACGCTCGAACTGGCGATTCGTACAAAACCTATTTGTTAGCCCAAAATGGCAGGGCGTACAAGTACAAAACCCTGAGTGAAGGAGAGTTTCAAACCGCCTGCGTTTCCTGCATCAAAGCAGGCTGGAAGTTGGTAGACTGCACCGATTTTGCTCGGTGGTTTTGTCGTCAGTCGAAAATGCCCAGCGCTCCGCGCCAATAGCAGTGTCAATTAACATTCGCAACTAAAACTATCATGAAAATCACATCCAGCTACGTCGTATCTGTTACTGGCTCGACTGCTTGCTGCTCTAGCGCTAGCTCTGATACAATCACGCTGTTTGAAGGCTTTAACGAAAACAGCATCGCCTTAAAGTTCGAGCCCGAAAGCATCGAGGTTTTATCGATTTTAATCGATCAGTTGAAGCTGACTTTAGCGCAGCTGACCAATGCCAAAGTCGAAGAGTTAGAGCGCATGAGGAAGCTGCACCATACTTGTTGCAAAGATTCTTACTGTGCCGAACCGTTGGGGTTCTAAAAAATTGACGGCTTACTTCAAAAAAGAGAATTATGAATTTACGTTCTACTAATTCTCTTTTTTTTAATAACTCGGACGCGCGTAAATTACCAGCTTAGAAACTTCAGTCACATTTCTAATTTATCTGAAAAAGTTTGAATGTAACAGCGCTTCGCGCCGAGTTGTTGGCAAGTTACAAGTCAAAGATATGAAAACCAAAGATGAATTGCTCGCCTCACTTCCTCAGTTTGGCGGTAGCGAGACGCTTCAGCCTTACCAGCTTCTTATCTCTCTGACGGAAGGCGTCGCGTTTCTGGCAAAAGAAGCTGAATGCTTTTGGTTGATAGATGCGATCGCTTCTTACCAGCCGGAAATCAAAAAATCCGGCAGCCAAATGCTTAAAGATTTCCAAATTTGGGAACTTACCCGGCAGCAAGAATGCAAATTCTTGTTGGTTTGCAAGGAAGATTCAGACACGCCGCCAGCTTTTCAGCAAGAAATCGAATTCTCTGACTTTCCTTTAGATGAAATCAAGCTGTGGTTGAGCGGTGGCATTTTGCTGCTGCCGTCCGAATATTAAGTTTAATTGAGGTAAAAATCGGGCGCGATCGACCTTAAAGAATTAGTTCAATAATTAGTTCGATCGCTCCGAATTTCTGCTGCATTATTTGGAAGAATTTGCATGACATTGTGGTCTCTCGATCGAAGTTCGTCTGGAAGGTGATATAATATAATGTTCGAGATTGAGTTTACCCCGGAAGCAGAAGCCGATCTCGCATGGTTCAAAAAGCAAGAACGAAACATCATCCTTGATAGTATTGAGGAAAACCTGCGCTTTGAGCCGGCGGTTGTTACCCGCAACCGCAAGCCTCTCCGTCCAAATCAAACAGCAGAATGGGAGTTACGCGTCGATAAGTACCGGGTTTTCTACGATGTGACGGATGTAGTACAGATTGTCTCTGTTGAAGCTATCGGTCTCAAAATTGGAAACCAATTGTACTTTCGAGGCAATGAGGGGAAATTATGAAAACGATCGCAATTTCACGACACTTGAAGCTGCTCAATGCTCTGTTACAACAAGCGCGCGAGCAGAATCTCATCTTGCAATCGGCTGACGGCGAACAGTTTGTTCTCGCCAAGATAGCAGATGCACCAGCAGTCAGGATTGACGAGGACGGGAATGTCCTAACCTTTGATGTTGGCGAGAGCGATGATTTTGAGGAGGAAATCGATCTGACCCGTCAGAATGCGGAACTGATGTGTTTTCTGGACGAACGATCGACAAAGGTCAAACCCGCCAGCGGGACATCCTTGAAAGATATTCGGCAACGTCTGGGTTGATAGCACAGTCGAAGTAACGTAATCGGTCGGAATGTCTATTCCTCTTTCTATCTTTGAATTAGAGTCGATCGCCAACACTGCCGACAAGGAATAATATAAAGGAAAAGCGCAGCAATTGCGCCTTTCTTTTTTTTTCAATGCTGCGAACGAGTATCGATCGAACTGCTTATCAAAAACTCAAAAAACGTCAAATTACTTCCAAAAAGTTTCGCCTCAGAAATAAATATTTATCTTCAACTACTCGACCGACTTTTACTCCGTAAACCAACTCGCCGTCAAACAGCATTGCCTCTTCAAATTCTAAGAGTGCTTTTACTTCCGATTGCTGCATTAAATTATCCCGTTCTTCCCCCGCTACCACCCAAAACCCACCATCGCCGGGTAAGCCGGGACTAAATTTATAATGCGGCACGCCACGAACGCAGTAAACCGCCGTTTCGGGAATGTCTTGAGGCATCAAGCAAGTTCTGATTTCCTTCAAAGTATTCCTCGCTGAAACAACATCCAGTACCATAAAAACTCCTTTTTTTTCAGGTAAAACGAACGGGTAAAAACCCCAAAACAACTTATAAACTCGCCAAATTTTTGCTAACAATCGCAACAGCAGGTCTATTTCTCGTGAGCGCACCCTCCAAACTTAAAATCCCCAAACTCAGCTGCGTTTCGAGAAAAACTTAAAACTCGGAGAAGTTCGATCGAATGCTGCGGCCGTTGCAGGATTGTTGGCAAATGACATCAGGATTAACCCCCCAATTCAGCAGAACTTTTGCTTTTAGCGGGCAATGCTTGGAGCTTGGCGGCCGATTCCCGATCTTTGCTCATATACTGTTGGATGACATCCCACTGTTTTGGCATCGCCTCGTAATGGGCGGCTTTCATTTCTTCCTTGTATTCTCGAACTGCTGCAAGCGTCGGACGGCCTTCTTGGCGCTCGTTTTTCAAATGAACTTTACCGTTATCTGCCTGTTGGAGACTGGTTTCGTACTGTTTCAAAGACTCCGATAAAGTCTTGGTATCGAGCGCATCGCTCGTTACTTTCATCCGACCAGCATTGACGATCCGTTCTTGATATTCCGGGCTGCGGTGCAGCTTTTGAGCATCGGCAGCCCACTCTACAAAACTGTTTAAAGGAATGGCATCGACTTTGGGTTGAACTTCTTCTTTTATCCTGGAAAACCTCGCAGCAGCTTCGGAAAGGTGCGAGTCTTGAATCGGTTGGATCGAGCCTAAAGCATAAGCACCTTCGACTGAGGATTTCCAAGATTGTTCTTGAATTTCTTTGTTGATTTTCCGGATCGAATCTGTTTCGCAATGCTGCTGTTTGATTGAGGGCGGGCATACCGCTTCGTAGGCAGCAGGAGCCGACAGTTTGACCTTTAAATGTATGTCGGTTGTCGTCGCCGGTGTTGGGTTTTCTTTCACCATCGAAAGCGCCGAATCCAACCTGCTGGCATTCTCACCGTGCTGGGTTTTAAAAACAGCAGGTGCTGTGCCCGGTTCGGCGCTGACGCCCAGGGATTTCATTGCCACGCGACCTATCGTATCGATCGAACCTTTGACTTCGTATCCTGCCTCTGTAGCGGCTTTCTGCACTCCTTTTGCATCGTTTACAACCGCCGCTAGTGCTATGTCGTTGGGGCGATCGCCTTTATCTCCAAACAGCGCTTTCTGATTGGCTTTGGACATCAGATCTACTAAATATACACCCGGATTTTCCACTGCTACAGCGGCAGTAACTTGGTTGTCTGTTTCTAACGGTTGCTGTTGGGTGCTTTCCGGTTTTTCCGCAACCGCTCCTGTTTTTCTGGCCATATTAACTCTCCTTTTTTACTGGTTGAACGAATTCAATAAAAACTGTAATTTTTTTTCGGAAAACAGCTTATTGGCAGTTGATTGTCGGTAAGTAGTAGCTGAGAACTGACAGTCGAGCGCTGGTAAATAGTAGTTGTTAGCTGGCAGCTAATAAATAGCAGCACCCAGGAATCTGTTAACTGCAATCTTTACTTACAAAATAACTGCTGCGTTACTTGGTTTTGTGCTGCGGTAAAGTTAAACTAGATTGGCAGCTCGATCGAGCTAACTGATAGCCGCCCGCAAAAGCCAGCAGCGAACACAACACGATCGCGATCGCAAATTTCCAATCTAATGTTTTACCGCTGCGATCGATTTCCGAACTCGCAGAACTGCCACCCTTTCGAGATAGGGGTTCGAGCGCGGCAGCCTTCGCTCCGATAGCGTACTGTTCGGCGACAGATTTTACCTCTGACAGCCACTCTTCCTGCTCTTTTGTAATGCCGTTCACCCGCTCCAGCCAGTTGAAAAAAACTCCGTCGAATATCGACGGCAGCAATCGCAACAGCAATTCCAACCTCTGCATCCTTAGAAGAGTGTCAAATTCGGGGTCGTTGGGAGAAACATCATGATTTTTAGCAAGTTCCTCCACCACATCTTTTTTAAATTCTTCTACGCTAGTCGGTATATTTTCTGGAGCAAACGACCGCACTATTTCTCGAATTTTTTCGCAATTCAAGACTGTCGCTCGCTCTGCATCCAGTTCTAAGTCGCTGTCGAATTCCTCCGCATTTAATTCGCTTAATTTCACGATTTAATATTCTCCTTGATTACCGTAAAACGCCAAATTTATCAACGTTTTTTTAGCTAAAAGCCTCTTATTTTTACAACGTAAACTTGAAAACTCATTGACCGAAATACTGCAAACTGAAGCCCCATTTTAAGCACTGCAACTCGACAATCGATCGAAACTATCTCGCACAAATCGATATACAGCAGAGCGCGTTTTTGCATAAAATTCAAAATTGCCGACCGCATCTTTTACAGAAAGCGCATCTAAAAAACTAACGCCGCTTCGAGAAACCCAATTCATGTGTCCGGCAGTCAGTTTTGGCAGGTCGATCGACTTTAAATTGCCCGCTTCAACCCTTTCTAAAAACCAATCTTCGCCGCACCATTCCCACTTGCTATTGGAGCCAGACCAATAATTTTTAAAATGCAAATTGCGTACTAAAATATGCACCAATTCGCCTCCAGCTAGCTCCAAAGATTGTTGCAGGGCGGATTTTGACTCAACCGTACCGTCACAAACCCACCATAGAAAAACACCCCATTCGCTTTCAGCAGCAGCGCTGCCGATGCAGTTTGATGCGGCCCAGCGGGCAAATTCTTTCGATCGCCCGCCCGGTAAATCAACAACCGCAGAGCGCCCAAGGCGGACTGATTCTAATGCGGCAAAAGCCCAATCCAAATCGTCGGAGGAGGGGGGTTCGATAGCTTCGCATTCAGATTGAAAAATCTTAAGCAAATTGCCGTCCTTCCCGGCATCAAACAGCGTGCGATCTCGAATCCATTGGGCTAAAAGCTTAGCTGCGAGGGATTTGCCGCTGCCGTTACTTTCTCCTCCTGTAAAATGCAATTCTGGTACGACGGATTTGCAAAAGTTAAAATTAAAAGCTTCCATGTTTTCCTCATTCATTAACAGGATTATTTGTTATTTACCAGATTCACAGCAAAAGACCTAGCTAAAACTTGTTATTTTTTACTGCTTCATTAGCATACCCGTCACTCATTTGTACTGCCCCGATCGCAAATCCCAGCTAGAACTTTTCATTTTTTGCCCCCAGGCGAGCCATTACCCTGTCAAATTGAATGCAGGTATCTGACAAAAACTTGCGGCTTCTGATGCTGAATAAAGGCTTCCCGGCTCTCAAAGTTTCCGCCACTGCTTTTAAAGGCTTCTGTTCCTCCTCAAATATTTTGCGATCTGGCGCGTACATCGCCGGCACGTTCATAATAAAAAATCCCGGCTCACTCGATCGATCGAAATCAGAAATACCTGCAATTTCTATTTCTGTTGGAGCGTACAATAAAGGAACTTTTTCGGGCTTGAGATTTGCAAATTCCGGCCGTTCTTCCAAAAAATGCCAAGCCGTTTCGCTTTTTTCCCGACCGTAATTTCGTACCCAAACGTGCCGCATCCAAGAACCGAACTCGCGCATTGAATCGCCAAACAGCGTTAAAGAAGAAAGCGTTCCGTCGGAAACAAACCACATCACAGGAATGATGCCGAGTTCTTTTACCACGTCTGCAAGGGCGTTGCGGCGCGCCCATTCTTTAAAAGAATCGAAGGCTTGAGCCGGTAAATTGACGATCGCATCTCGCACCATCGCTTTTTCAATAATTGCATCCGCCTCGCAAGACAGTTCCTCAGATTCTGAAAACAAACTGGTAGTGCAGCGCTCTCCCAACTGACTGCCGTACCAATTAGAAACGTCCGGTTTCGTGCGATCGCAGTCGATGGCACAAAAATCTTCTCTCTGCAATTCCTCGCTTAAATAATGCACCATCAACCGACAGCAAGTTGACTTGCCCACGCCGCCGGATTCTCCACCCCAAAAATGCAGCCAGTGCGCCCTTTCTGGGGGTGAAAACGACTGATGCAAACCCGCAATATCTGCTGCTTCTCGCCCGTTTGCCGAAACATCCAAATCGCTACCGCATTCGCCGACTGCCAAACCTACTGCTCCATTTTCTGAATCCATAGCACCTCCAAAAATTTGTCTTTTTCTAGCCATCTTTTCTACTAAATTTAGGTAATTTATTGCTGAATTTGCCGTCTGCTATAGATTTTTTGACTTCAATTAATGATTGAATTTTTCTGCCCGTCAACTATCGAATTTCAACTCTCAACGATCGATCTACCTTCAACTCTCAACTCAAAACTTAAAACTCAAAACTCCCGAATAACTATTTAAAAGCTATCGCTCAAATCTTGAAGCGCTTTCAAAGCCAAACGCCTGGATTCTTCTTCAGAGATCTGCTCTTCTATTAAAGGCTCTTTCCCGGCTGCTTCACCTGCTGAAATACCCGTCACCCCATCGTCCAGAATGGAACAACCGACCGTTCTTTTCAAAACATCGAAACACGACAAAGCTAACTGTTTGTAATCGCCCGCGCTAATCGATGTTGGTGGCGGTTCTTCCAAATAATCGCTGGCAGAACACTCCAACTCCCGCAGTTCCCGCCGCATCCACCGGGCGCATTCTTTTAATTTGCTGCTGTCCTCGCAGCCCGCAAACTCTTTAGCTCGCAGTTTCCACATCAATCTCAGCGCCGGCCACAGGTACATTTGAGCCAATTCTTTTGGTTCGGCTGCGGAGAATAAATTCAAAATTTCCGCATCGGACGTTCCTTTGATGCAATTAATTTTTAGGGTCATTTCAACGTATTCCGCCCGCATTTTTTGGTTCGATTTTTGTTCGGAAAAGTGACTGTTTGGTACTGCATTCACTGCGTTTGCTCCTTCCAATATATTAAGGTTTTTTTGCAAATATGCGCTCTAGCGATTCCGATCGAAATGAGATGCACTGGTTATTTAAGTTTAAGGCTTTTGAACATTTTTTTGCACTCGCTATCTTTTCACGAGATGTCTAATGTTTTGCTTGGAGCTCCCGTTCGGCAGCGGTTGCTACTAAGTAAATGCCGTAAGCATCCAACAGCCTGTTACCCAACTCAAAATTATCCGCACCTGGTGGCAAAGATTCTCCAGCGTGCCAGATCGGATTGAAACTTTTTGCGAAAGTTTCCTCTAATTTGGGCTTTAAATAGTCGGCAGTACCGCCGCAAAATACGAGTCGATCGCAACTTTTGGGTATCGAATTTCTCAGCCAATTTTCCAAAGCTCCGAAGTACAGCGGTTGCGATTCGGAAACTGCTGCCGACAGTTCAAAACTCAGTTTGTTGCCGCTCCATCCCCCCGCAGCTACTGTTGAAACTAGCTCTTCTGGATAGGTGTTGTTGGCGCGCTTGGATACCTCTTTAACCAAAGCATGAAATCCCAAATCCGAAGTCGCAATTACTTCTAAAGTTCCCCGCCTCGATACCAATATCGATGCATTGCGGTAGCCCAGCATTGCGATCGCTATGTCCGACTTTCTCAACTCGTTCGGCATCCGAGCTGCGAGCAAATAAAATATCCCCGCTCCTTCGGGAAAGCAGCGTACCGTACTGACGTTAGCTTGAATTTCTCCCGCAGGCGAAACAAAGTTTTTAGCTAGTTCTTTTATCCTTTCTACCAGCGCCGATTTCGAGTGCATTTCGTTGGCCGGAAGCAGCAGCGACAGCGAAGCATCAAACTGAGAACCCAACTGCAACCGTTCGGAAGCCACCCATAGCATCCCCAAAACTTTATAGGCTGCGGTAACAACTTTTGCCTCCACCAACCGTTCTTTTCCCAAAAAGCGCGATCGGGCTAAGTATCCGAGTGCGACGTACTGGCCGTTCCATCCCACCCAACAGCAGTTTTCGGGGTCCGAAAATTTCAGCGATACTTGCAAAGAAGCCGCGCTGGAATGCGGCACCGATACTGCATAGGGTTCCATGTAACTTGAAGTCATTAAGCTGCCTTTGGACGAGCCCATTACTGACTTCACCCCGCAGCCTCCGAAGTCCACGCTCGCTACTAATTTTTTTTGCGATTGCGCCATCTTTTTTCCTAGAAATAATCAACAATATTTTTGAGTTTTTGGTAACTAGAACCTCAAAAGATTTATTAGTCTTATCTCTTTTAATCATATAAGGGCTATCTTAATGCTCACCCCAAAGAGATATCTATTTTGATAATTTCTTGAGAAAAATAGCATTAAATATCCAACGACTCATTTAAATTAGTGCAAGGGATATACAATCTCAAATTTAAAACCACGGTGGTGGCGTGTTTTTTTTGAATTGGAGCTTTACATCGAAAAATCTCGCATCAAAACCGAGTGAAACTATATGCTTTGCTGACAAATCAAACGGTTATTGCTGATACGAATCGATCGAGCTTGCTGGAAATTGCCAGAACTCCCATCAAAATCTCAGTCGGCGAATTGCTCCTGGCAAGTTTTGCTTTGCAATGCTGGGGAAGGAAGTCCAATTTCTTAAGCCGAATCGCGTCGGAACACAAACTGATAGAACGCATCGAACGCAAAGAACTCGAACTCGCTTTTGCGAAGTTGAACTGCGCTCGCAATGTGGGTTTGCTGCTGCAAGAATTTAAGCTGCGGTGCAATTATGGAGAATTCCTCAGCAGCTTGGAGTCGGCCCTAATCCGCCCGCGAACCGCACAAGATTACATGACAATTTCAAAATATTGGAACCTAATCGAAGCAAAAGCGCGGAACTCCGCGTTTTTGACAGAGCGCGCAACGCTCGCCATAAATTGGGCGCTGGCTGCCGTTTGAGGTGAAAAAACTCGAGCCTGAACGCTGCCAAGGTCTAAAGCATCACCAACCAACTGGGACGGCACAACCTAACACACGAATCTGTCAGTTAGTTGCGCGGCACTTGGTACGAACTGACGCCCGCAATCTCGCGGGGGCAAGAGGGAAGCAAACTGTCAAAATGACAGTTTGACAAATTGAACAGCGCTCAAACTCGAAGAACAATTCAAAACATCTCCCTGGACGATTTACCGAGATACCAAGTTTACTCAAGCTTTTGTACCGCACACGACATTCCCTACCAAACTGTAGAGATGCCTTTTGAAGACCGCAGCGCAGTCACAGCCATGATTTTCAATCAATCAACTAGAGAAGCCCAACCTCACGCCGTTTTCCACCTGCTACCTACACGGCGCTTGCTACGAGTTAACCAAGCAGTCGTGCGGCGGGATAGAAAATCAAGTGGTCAAAATGACCACTTGAAAATTGAAACCCTCGCAGCTACATGCAGCCGACCGCAGCCATTTGCAAGAATCAAATCGGTATAGAACTAGCAGAAACAACGTGCAGAAAATATCGATCGAGCTGTCCGACATAAAAACTGGGATTTTTGAGAGCTTCCATCCTTGCTATATGAAGTTTGCTCGATCGATTTAAATGCAACGCAGCTTATCATCGATAATTCTGAATTCTGCATTATTCTTCCATGCAGGCTAGCGCGGTCGTTAATTTTTTTAGGAAGTATTGAACGCAAATAAAACCACGGAGGCGGCGTGGTTTTCGGACCGCCGTGCTTTTGCCGCAGCCGTTTGCAGCAAGCGCGATCGACCTGCTTTCAAAAAATCCTGCCGTCGATCTGCTAATTTACCTGCAACAAACGAGTATTTCCCAGTCGGTTTTTCAGTCTAAGTTTGATATTAAATTAAGCCGTTTTTTTGCAAAAAGTGCGATCGGAAACCATCCTAAAGATACAGCCTAACAGGCGAGCTGGGGGATAAAGTAGGTTAAATCAAGGCATTCAATTTCTAGATTCCATTGGCTCTCGGAAACCTGGATTCTCGTTCGTACCTCCCTCAAGTTTCCGTTAGGTATCTCTTAAAAAGATTTTGGCAGTTGTACCCTACCCGAACAACAACCCTATTTTGCCAAATGCCAAATGCCAAATGCCTCTCGAACCGATACCACTCGTGCCGTAAAATCGGCCCGGATTCCGCTCGGTCTGCCCCCCACCGCTCCTAACCGAACGCAAAAAGTCCGTTTGATATTTGCAAGACCTTCGCTTGCAAAGTACCAAAAGTCTCTCGAATATTTGTACGAACTTCGCTCGGATTGGTGCTTTTTTATACCGAGATGAAAGTAGTAAAAAAACTGATTTTTTACTACTTTCATCGGGGTAAAGTACGGGGCAAATCAGGAGCGAATGCAGGCGAAGTACGGGCGAAACATGGCAAAAAAAATCGGTTTCATTTTGCCCGCATTCGGTACGTATTTGGAACCTCCTTCGCCCGTATTTCGCCCTCGCTTCAACCGTTTTAAAACGGGGCAGTAACATTCCTTAATATATGGCTAAACTCCATGTTCAACAACAATTACAGGATTTTGTGTTTCCTGGGGACGGCAGGAAAAACGGGCGATATTTGCCGCTCGTTCGGGATTCGGGCAAATGCTGTGGGGGGGCATGAAACCGAAACTATCCGTCCCTACACACTCCGCTTGAAGCTGTTGTTTGCTATTTCAATTATCCAATACTGGGGGCATCGAAATTTCAATTTTTTTAACCCCATTATAGTACCGGGAAATCAGTCTTTTTTGCCGGATTTTCAAGTGCGATCAAATTTTTCAAGTGCGACCGATCGATCGCGAGTCAAAAGCAAAACGAGAGTCGGCATCGATCGTTTAACCGCAAAATTTCAAAAACACGAATTAAAAACCCAACGAAAGAAAGTAGGAGGCCGCCGTGTTTCGCACCCCGCAAGCCGTTTTGAGAGTAGGAAAACTTAAATCGATCGAACATTTGAAAACTGCCGCCAGACACAACAGCCGGGCCGCTGCCGTACTCAATGCCGACCCGAACAAGACTGTTGAAATCTTGCAAGGAGAAGCATCGCCCGAAGCAGTCGTGGAACTGGCGCTCTCAAAAATCGGCTCTCAAAAAATCCGCTCCGATGCCGTAATCGCTGGAGACATCATTTTGTCAGCTTCCCCCAGCTATTTCAGACCCGAAGACCCCCAAAACTACGGGTACTGGCAGCAAAAACACCTGGTGCTGTGGGAATCTGCTTCGGCTGACTGGCTTGAAGAACACGTAGGAAAAAACATCCTCCAAACCAGCCTGCACCTCGATGAAGCCACCCCCCACATCCACTGTCTCTGGGTGCCGATCGACTCCAAGGGCAGGCTCAGCTACAGGAATACGGAGTTTGGAGGAAGCAGGGGCGCGTTGAGCAAGCTGCAAGACAGCTACGCCGCCGCCGTCGCCCACTTGGGCATCGAACGCGGCATCAAATTCTCCCCGGCGCGCCACCAAAAAATCCGTCAGTATTACACTGCTGTCAACTCGACGGAAACCGTGCTGGATTTAAACTCGTGGCTGCCACCGCCTGAACCCCAGGAAACAGCAACCAACTACAGGCAAAGGTCGATCGCCGCTTTGCAGCCCGGTTCCGACACGATTAACCGGATGCTTGGCGAGCGCCTGCGGGCCGTAGGGCAACAAGAACTCGAACGGGAAAAAGCGATCGCCGCTCAAAAATACAGGGAGCAAGTGGAGCGGGAACTCGCAACTGAGAAAGCCGGAGCGATCGCCCTGACAGAAAAAATTTCCCTACTTTCTCAGTTTGCCGGTTGCTGCTTCGTTTTAGCGGAGCGGTTGCAGGCAGATTTAAAAACCAACGCCGTCGTCGGTTCCCAATGGCAGTTTCGGGTGCGGGGCGAATGCGTGGAAATCAAAAATCGGCAGGGGTTCGAGCTTTCTGCGGCGCGCTCAGATTTTGCAGGGTCGATCGCGCGGCTCGAACCCGAACGGTTGCAGCAGTTGGTCGAGTTTTCCGTGATGTTGCAGGCTGCTGCGGGCGATCGGCTGGCAAAACGGCAGCAAAATTCTTCCCCAGAGCTGTGAACCACAACTCTTGTTTGGAGTTCGGAAGGATGCAAAAATTTACTTCGCCAAAACTAAAGAATCTGCTAGCTGCTGGGATTTGCGAATCTGCTCGACTACCAGCAAAATAGCTTGGTTCTGATCCTTTTCATCTTTAAGCTCTTCAAGAGCTTCCTGAAGCTTCAACAGCGGGTGCTTCTTTTTAACGTGGCTCCGATCGCTCCAACTATCGCTCTCGCTCAGCAACAAACAGAAATACTGGCGGCTGCCCGGAGCCAGTTTGTCCATCCCCTCCAACAACTGACAAAAAATTTCCTCGCTGATCCAAGCCTTGCCGTTGCGGATTTCGCTGAGGTGATTCCGCGATATCCCCGCGGCTGCTGCCAGAGCCATCCCCTTAATGTTGTACTCGTCCTGAGCTTGCTTGAGGCAGGTTGCTATTTTTCCCATAAGTTAAGTTTTATTACATAAGTAATCTATCGGTTGTAATAAGACTATTATACAACTTGTGAATAAATTAAGTGGTGGCATTTTCCACAATCTAACACGCCACTGGCAGAGAGGAGCGGGGAGGTGAGAGCAAATCGAACCTCACTAAAAATAAACCTTCCAAAGAAGCAGGAAGGTCAAACAATTAATTTCTTAGGAACTATCATGACAAAAAAATCGCAAAATAGCTACCCCCCCGATCGGAATTTAGCTCGACGGCACCTGGATTATTTGGGATACCGACCGGGCGAGCGCGTTTACCTCAGATTTTTCTACCACAGCAACGACCCCCGAAAAGGAAACGACGCAGGGCGCAAAGCTTCGCAACTGAACTGGGAAGAAATAGAGAACTACCAACTTCAAGGACGCGGCGTATATGTAGTAGTCAACGGCCGCGGGGGCGGACACGCCGACGGCGACATCGATCGGTGCTGTGCCATCTTCTGCGAGTGGGACGATTTGCCACTGGACGAACAACTGCACAGGTGGGAAGAAATTGGATTTGTCGAGCCCACGTTCGTCGTGTTTAGTGGCGACAAATCGATGCAGCCGTACTGGGTGTTTGACGAGCCGGTATCGGTAGAGCAGTGGCGGGAACTGCAAGAACTCCTAATCGCGACGATGGGGGCAGACCCCAGTAATAAAAATCCCAGTCGCGTGTTCAGGCTCGCCGGGGGATGGCACGTCAAACCGGGCCGGGAACCCGTCAAGTCCGAGATCGTTCGAGATAGCGGGATTCGTTACAGTTGTGGGGAATTGCGAGATCGACTGCTAGAGTTGCAACCCTCCCTTTCAGAGCAACCATCCCTACCCCTGGAGATAGCACCCCAACAGCAGAAACCCCCATCAACTCTCCAAGAACGACCCCGGCGCTACGAAGATGTGAGGGTGCCGGTGCCGGTGCCGGTGCCACTGGAGTGTGCCCTGGGCAAAACCAGGGAGTTTTTGGGTGGGGTATCCAGCCAGCGCAACACTTCTATGGCAGCGCTGGCCAGGGATTTGCTCGGCACGGCGAACGAATTTGAACTCTTGGGACAAACCGCCAGCGACGACCCCTACACCTTATTTATCGACGCCTGCCGTCGCTGTTCCCCCGGTGGCGGTTGGGGGGAGAGGGAATGGGAGCAAATCTGGAAGTCGGCAGCCAGATCGCATCCCACTTCCAGCATCGGCCACAAAATTTCCCCCGAGGCTGTCAGGAATTGCATCAAAGGTTGGTACTGGCAGAATGTAGCGAAGCCTGGTTCTGAGAGCCCGCTCATACCCAAAGCCAGCGAGCGCTCCAACGCTCAAACCAAAATGCCCTTGGAGGAAGCAGCAGATGCCGCCCGACAAATTCTTGCAAATGGAAAAGACGAAATCTCGATCGAGATCGAACTCGAAGAACTGCGGCTCCAAACTGGGAAGAGCGAATACTGGTGGCGGAACAATTTTATTAAACCCTTAAAACGAGACATGGATGCGGAACGCTTCAAGCTCGAACTGCTCGGATTGCTTCAGATGGAAGATGAAGTCGAGCGCGTCCGGCAAATCGCCCTGCTAGCCCCCAAATACAGCATGAGCGCGACATCGGTCAAAGAAGCGATGGCGGCAATGAAGCAGCGGACGCAATCGCCAGAGGTAAGAGTTTTGGATTTTGGCCAATTGCTCGATACTTCCTCGCAGGCCGTTGATTGGCTCGTACCCGGTCTTTTGCCTGTGGGGGAAAGCGTGCTGCTGTACGCGCTGCCAAAGGTCGGTAAAAGCAAGCTAGCAATCGATTTGGCCTTCTGCACTGCCACGGGTGAAAGCAAATTCTTGGGGCAAAAAGTCAAGCAGGGCAAAGTGCTTCTCATCATGCCCGATGCTTCGGAGCAATCCCTCAAACAGGAATTACTCAAACGCGGCTTCCGCAAGCAAGACGCCCGAAACTTACACGTCATGCCGCGCTGGAGTATCGACCAACTGGCGGTATTGGAATCAGAGCTAGAGGATTTCCGCCCCGACTTGGTAGTCATCGACTCGCTCAAACGCATCACCGCAGGCAAAGAAATCAGCGAGAACAGCGCCGAGTTTGCCGACAACATCATCGCTCTCAACGAACTCCTGACCCGCTACCGCGCCGCCGGCATCCTAGTCCACCACGCAAATAAGGGGTCTGATGCTGTGGGTGTCGAGAAAGCGCGGGGGTCTACTGCGATCGTCGGTGCTGGTTGGGGGGCTTGGGAATTGGCTCGGATTCCCAAGCAAGACCCAAACAACAAGAAAAAAATGATGGTTGACCCGAAGTGTCCCAAGCGGATTTTGACGGTTACGGGCCGCGATTGCGAAGGGACGACATTGAGCATCGAATTCAATGCCGAAAACAATTCCTGGGACTTTTTTGCAGAGGCGGGCGTTGACCCCGAAGAAGCCCGACAGCAGCAGACCTACCGAGAGCGGATTTTGAAAGTGCTGCGCGCCAACTCGCACCGCGAGCTATCTGGCTGTGAAATTATGGAGCTGTTGGGAGTCGGTCGCGAGCAGCGAGGCTCTACCTACAGCGAGCTAAACCGCATGGAAAACAAGCGCCTCATCAGCGTGCGACCCGCCCCGGGCGACAAGCGGTACAACCTTTATTCTCTGCCTGACTTTACTCCGCCAACTGGCACAACTGATAGCCCGGACGAAGAATCCCAAAAGTCACTACCCCCTCCCCCCCCTACACTCACAGTGTCAGTTGCTAACTCTTCTTCTGAAAGTCTTACAGAGAATCAATTAGAGAACAGTCAGCAGAACAGTCAGCAGGTAGTTAGCAGCAATGGCGAATGTGACAGTTTTAAAAATGCCAAATCTCCTGACAGCAAAGGCGTATACCCGATAGTTAGCAACTTGCAACTGTCACAGGGGGGAGGGGGGGTAAAATGCTCTCCCGACTCCGAAACTGTCACTCCTGCAAGCGCTCCACTGGCACACTCTCACCCGATCGCGCATCCCGCAAATTCTGCTGGTGCGATCGAACTGCAAAACCCGCCAGCAGCGCAGTGCGAACCCGAGCCGATCGCTCCGAATGCTGGGGGAGTCCAAAAAGATCGAACTCAAAATCCATCACCGGTGGAATGCGAAACCAGCTCGATCGCCCTGAGCCCCAATCCGACAGGTTCCGACGATCGAGTTCAAAATCCATCACCTGTGGATCTCGAAACAGATCCGATCGCTCCGAATGCTGAGGGAGTTCAAAATCCACTATCAGTGGAGTGCGAACCCAGCTCGATCGCTCCAAATGCCAATCCGACTGCGGACAATCGAGTCCAAAACCCGCCACCGACTGCGGACGATCGAGTCCAAAACTCGCCACCGACACGAACAGAGTCTGACTCGCTCGCACCGTCGGGCAATCCGAAAGACTCAGACGCCAATGCCACCGTCGAACCGGAACTGAACGAAGACGAGCTTTTCCTAATTAGCTGCATTCGTTCTCTTGTCGCCGAAACGGAGTCAAAAGATGCCAGCGAAGCCGCACTCGACCTGTTGCCGGTTTTCTCCGAAACCTGCAACAGTGGTGCCGCCGATCGCGAAAAGGTTTGGCAGGCCCTGACTGCATCGGAACGGGCTGCTTTCAAAGCGCTGCTTTCTTCTGGGCCAGCAGCAGCCCCCTCCGCACCGCCAGAACCGCACTCGCCGATCGAACCTGCCGACGCGCAACAAATCCGAGAAATTGCCGAAATTTGGTGGGACGAGCTTCCCGAACAATCCCTCCTTACCCAGTTAGCGGGACACGTCCGCAAGTACGGCTTCGCGGCGATCGCCGGTTGGCTGGCAGTTCAAAACGATGCTTTGGTTCGAGAACGGATCGGTCGGTTGCTGGAGCGATTTAACTGACCGATAAAACATAAATTCTGTCCCCGATCGCCGCTTGACGTGAAATTTACCGCCACTGCTCGCACTGCGACAAAAATGCAGGGAACTCGCAGCAATTGCTGCGACGTGAAACAGCAAGTTGTCGTTCCAATTATCGAGACAAAATACGGCTTGTACGAGCTGAAAAATCGGCTTTTTTAACGAAGTTTGACAGTTTCCAAATGAACTAAAAACTTTTTCAATTGCAGAAAGTCAGCAATTATTTACTCGATATTTTGCAGGTAAATCCAAGCTGGTGCAATTACTAAAAAAACGATTTTTTGAGGATGCTAAACAATTGTTAACGGAGCAAAATAGTCATGTCAAACAATACTTCGATCGAATGGGCAACTATGTCCTGGCCTGTCACTACCGGCTGCACTTATGCTGGGAAAAGTTGCCTTAATTGCTATGCAGTTCGAGATAGTTGGAGGCTCGCATCCAACCCGAATCCGAAAGTCAGTGCGCCTTATTCGGGATTGGTAAAAAAGGTACAAATAGCAGGTTTGTGGTTGTTGCGCTGGACGAATCGAGTCAAGTACCATCAAGACAGGCTGGACTGGGTAACGCAGCAGCAAAAGCCGCGCCGGGTGTTCGTCGGAAACATGGGAGATCTGTTTCACCGGGACGTTCCCGATTGGTTTATCGATCTCGTATTCAACCGCATGGAACTGTGTCGGCAGCACAAGTTTTTAGTGTTGACAAAGCGTGCCGAAAGGTTGGCAAAGTACGTGTCAAAACGCCGACCGTCGAACAACATAATGTTGGGAATAAGTGCGGGAACTCGAAGCGAATTGATGCAACGCGGTAGCGAAATGCAACAGATTCAAGGCTGGCAAAAGTTTTTGAGCCTCGAACCGCTCATTGAAGATGTCAGCCGAGAACTATCAGCACTTTTACAACATCCCGACAGCGATTTTGTTTGGGTTGTCTGCGGTGGAGAATCCGACAAAAAACAGTCCGGCGCGCGCCCGTGCGACCTCGAATGGCTGGCAAATATTGTTGGTACTTGTCAAGAATGCCAGGTTTAAGTTTTTGTCAAGCAATTGGGAGGATATCTGGCTGCTTCCTTGCAGTTGAAAGATAAAAAAGGCTGCGATTGGGACGAATGGAATGATTCTTTGGCAATACTCAAAATTCGGGAATACGAACCGTAGTGCGATCGCTTTCACTCCAACAGCGGCACCAGCGGTTTTGAGTTAGCTGCTGGTGCCCGGTGAATTGAGGCAAGCATATTTTCAAATCGAAACAGTTTGTATAAATTGATGAGGGCTATCGATATGCACGCGCATTGCACCATTCTCGCATTCCAATACAGCCAGGTATCCGCTCTACCTCCAACTTTAAAATTCCCAGCAAAATCGAAAGTCGAATTAGAACCCGATTGGCTTTTGTTAAAACAGTCGAGCCGGGACTTGCTTGCGTTACCATCCCAGGAGTGCAACAGTTGGCAAACGCCTGCGGAATTACCGATCGGCGATCGCGCGGCACCCGAACTATCTGGATTGGTTATTAGCTTCGGCAAAACCCTGCCATATCTTCCCCAAAAAACGGTGACTCGCCGCGCTTGGAAGGACGGCCACGCCAAGATTTTTGCCAACGCTTTCGATCGAAACAAACTGGTGAAAGCCTTCGACAAAGACAGGCGCTATGGAGGCAAACAAATCGGTTGGTGTCGCTTGCTGTGCGCTCCTTATAAAGAAAAGCTTTGCGATATGCCGCCGCTTGATTTAAAAGCGGAAGGGGGAATGTGTCAGTCGATCGGTGAATTTGTCGGCCGCTACTTTAAAGGCGACAGCAGTTTTGTAGTGTGGGTGATTCGATTTGAATTTATTCCTAACTTACAAGCATATATCAACCGTT
Source organism: Microcoleus sp. PH2017_28_MFU_U_A (assembly GCF_020738035.1). Lineage (NCBI taxonomy): Bacteria > Bacillati > Cyanobacteriota > Cyanophyceae > Oscillatoriales > Microcoleaceae > Microcoleus > Microcoleus sp. PH2017_28_MFU_U_A. Next base: position 3,260 of record NZ_JAEQCX010000112.1, on the reverse strand, counting down.
CGCCCTTGAGAGATGTATCCCCTGCTTTTGAGGGAGCTGCTACCAGCAATTTTCCTCTTATTTTACCAATCGAGAGTATACACCAAGCCTCATTAGTCCCCCTTGGTGTATACCCGGCTTTTGCAAAGCAAACTAATACTAACTCTCCAATCCCTTCGCTGGATGAGAGTATACACCAAGCCTCATCAGTCTCCCTTGGTGTATACCCGGCTTTTGCAAAGCAAACTAATACTAACTCTCCAATCCCTTCGCTGGATGAGAGTATACACCAAGCCTCATTAGTATCCCTTGGTGTATACCCGGGTCTTGGGAAGCAAGCTAACACTAGCTCTACAATCCTTTCACGGATCGATAGTATACACCAAGACTCATTAAACCCTCTTGGTGTATATCAGCCTCCTGAGCATCAAACTAACATTAAATCTCCAATCAGTTCGCGAATAAAGAGCATACATCAAGCCTCATCATTCTCCCTTGGTGTATACCCGGCTCTTACAAAGCAAAGTAATACTAACTCTCCAATCCCTTCACCAATCAAGAGTATACACCAGCCCTCATTAGTTCCCTTTGGTGTATACCCAGCTCCTGAAAAACAAACTAATACTAACTCTCCAATTCCTTCACCAGCCGAGAGTATACACCAAACCGAATTAGCGTTTCTTGGTGTATACCAGCCTCCTGGGAAGCAAACTAACATTAACTCTCCAATTCATCCAACAGCCGATAGTATACACCAAGGTTTATCTACCGAGAGTCAAACTACCTTTAGTATGTGCCGGAATGAAACGCCACGATTTGAGGCGATCGGTTTTGGTGCATCCGAGCGAGCTGGCAATCAAATTGATAGTAACCCTCCCGTTACTTTAAGAACTGAAAGTATACACCAAGCTCCATTGGAAGCTTTACCCACTCTTGACTTAAGCCAGTTCGTGCTCCCTCGAAACAACACCAAAGTTGCAATCGTTCCAGCAACCGAGAGCATCCACCAAAACCAAAATGAGAAGCTTGACGGATGGTCGGGCGACTGCGATAGTTCTGACACCAATTCGGCAATTCCTACCGCATCCGAAAGCACGGATGCCTCTCCCGCAGTCCAAGGCGGGAGCGGGTTGGTGTATTCCTTTTGGAAGGGCGAAAGCATTGTGAACCATTACCGCTACAAAGTTAATATTGGCGGCAAGTGGAAGGTAAAAAGTATCTACATCCCAGTTGGCAAACTTCCCCAAGTTAAAGAAGCAATTGCTAATAAATTAGGCGTAGCTGCAATTGTTCTTAAAATTCTCTGCAAAAAACTGTGATTAATATTTTTGATAATTGAACGCTTAGCCTCGATTGAATATCCAATAAGTTTGCTAGCGCATCCGCGCTCAACTCAAAATACTGAAGTAGGAATGCGACCCGGTAAATCCGATACTTCTCTTTCTTTGAGCAACATATCGATTAATTTAAGAGGACAGAGCTATGTCAGGAATGCAACAATTCATCTTACTCCCCGTACCCATGCCACCAATGCTGCCGCAGATGGTAAGAATCGGCGACATCCAATATTTCTCTATTTTCTATCAGGGAAGCAAAGCAACTTGGAGCAACGGCAAGGGAATGGGTACGTTCAGTTATTGGGGGGTCTACGCGCCTTTGCTAGAACATCCAGCCCTGGCAATTTACTTGGAACAATATAATCTAGGTTCCGACGACGAACCGCCTGAATCTGCTATTTTATGCGACGTTGGCGAGCAAAAGATGTATGTCGGCAACTGCCGAGAAATTGATCGCTTTTTGCAGCAACAGCATTCGGAGAACAAGCTGCCCCAATTGACACAAAAAGACTTGGAAGAAGCCTTAAAAACGGTAGAGAATTTGAGCTGGGAACAAATGCAGCGCTTGGGAATGTTTCAAATCTTTGGGAATTCCAACCCGCAAGCCCGTCAGGAAACAGCAAAAATGGTCGAATGGCTTGACGGATACATCACCCCCGATTTGATCCAACAGTACGTTCGCCTTGCCGAAAGAGGCAATTGGATGGCGATCGCAACACTGGAAAATCTCAAACAAAGGATATTGCAAGCTCGGAAACAACAAGCCGACAGCAATTAAATTACCGATGCCGGGAAGTATTTATATTACCTATTCGGTCGTTAAATTAGAAATCGAGAGTATACACCAAAGCTAGCTATTGAAGCTTTGTGTATACTTATTTGCTACCATTCAAAGTATTTAAATCAATAAAAATTAATGCTCATAAAGCGATATTTTTTGATAAGTATTTGTAATTAATTTCGAGTTAAATGAGCAAAAAATAGCAGAAATAAGCCTTTTTATTCGCATCAATAAAGTGATAATTTAGCTGCTTCGCAGGGTGAAATTGAGTGCTAACAAGCAGGTTTTCGCAATTAATTTATGCGGAAATTCCAGCAATTTTAGCCGCAATCCAACCACTCAATTTCAACTATGGACTGCGTTTATCTTCTTCACTTCTCGCGGCCGATTAACCCGTCGCGTCCGGCCCAGCATTACCTCGGCTGGAGCAACGATTTGGACAAACGGCTGCGAAAACACCGTAAAGGCACGGGTTCTCGGCTTTGTGCCGTCGCCCGCGAGCGGGGCATTACTTTTGTTTTGGCTGAGGTTTGGCCCGGCGATCGCACCCTCGAAAGCAAGCTCAAACGGCAGCACAACAGCCGCAAATTTTGCCCTATTTGCAATCGCTCTCCCATCGCAAAACCATCCGCTCTCGATCGATAGCAGTTTTATTTGCAATCGAACGATCGATAGCTCAGCGATTGAGTTTTTTCTCATTTCAAACGGGGGAAAGCAGTTTGTATGCTGGCTGCTTTTCCCTCTCTATTAAACCGTTAGATTGCAAATCGTAACGGGAGTTTTCAGCACCTACTTTATCATGGACGATCGAGTATTTCCAGGTCAGTATCGGGTTGAAGGCGACAGGCGAATTTTGCAGTGCCATTCGCGGGGAGATAAGCGCTACAGCCCGTTCTTTTGTTTTGTAAAAGCTTTCGGTAAGGTCGATTCGATCGAAAATCACTACCAGCGCGCCAAGCGGTTTGAAGGTTGCCCGCCTCCCCTAAATTGGCAGGCAGTTCGAGATTGGAAGCGTTGGGGATTCGAGCAAACAGGGTGGCTTCTCGGCAGCTACCGACTTCCCGTAAGGGAGCACCACAGAATGATTGATCCTATAATGACCCAAAGATAATTTCAGTGTGCAGCGTATCTTATGTCTCTAAAATCTATCATGAAACTGACCG
>NZ_JAEQCX010000111.1:0-58539 GCF_020738035.1 Microcoleus sp. PH2017_28_MFU_U_A | reverse complement strand
TTATTCCTGTAGTTTTAGGACTGTGGACTAAAATTACTAACGTAGATGTCTAACATTGACTACTTTTGGGTAGCTTTGTCCATGTTTTTACGAGCGGTAAATTCACTTAAGGAATAAGAATTAAATAACTTACAATTTTTATTCTTCTTGTGGGATGGGCGTCCCGCCCGTCCTTTCTGGACGGGCGGGACGCCCATCCCACAAATATGTGTAAATTATTTAATTCGCGATCCTAAATGAAACGTAAAATACAGCTTGCACTCAAGCTGGCTCTGTTGCTCTTCTTCCTTCCTTTTAGATTAAGTGAACTGTTTGATGCCTTCTTGCTTCTTCATTCTGCTTGGTGACGTTCTTGCAAGTAATTTTGCGACAGGGGAGTCCGTACCGCCGGCAGTAACTCTTCTGGTTTCGTGCCTCGTTGCTGTGAGTGCCGCCACCCAAACAAGCCAGCACTCACAGCAACGGGGAACAAGCAAAGCATCACTACCAGACATTTTTGCAATCCCGATTGTTTGAACGATTTCGGAGTCGGTGTAGTTACCCGAGTTGCTTGGATCGCCGCCGACTCAGAATTAGGAATAGAGTTCGGTGAATTAGCAGCAGAAGACCGATCGCTCTGGTGAACCCAATCCCTGCGATCTTTTAATTGGTCGGGAAAATATTCCCAGACTTCGCCGTCATCTGTGTCTGACTCCTGCGGTTGATTGGCTGCGGTTGGCGGGTATGGGGCGATCGTCGAGAGTGCAGGCGGCGCCTTCCATTCTGTACCCCCTCCCGCCGACGGCGTTCCCGGTAGGATTAAATTTGGCACCGGAGAACCGGATGGGCCGCTTTGGGCTGGGGCGCCCGTCAGATAGCCGTCAAAGTCCGGGTGCTGGTAGAGAATCGGCAAAGCCCAGTATAACTGGTGAGAACCGTAGGCAGAAATTAGTCCCGCCCTGGCCCGACTCAGGCTGAGATCGACTGGATAGCCTTGATTCAGGTTGCGGTAAAACAGTCGCGTCAGAGTTAGGGCTACATCGTCGGGAATGCTTTCTGCCATTGCTAGCACTGCCGGAATGCCCCGCTTGATTAAGGCTGCGGTTAAATTGCGTTCCGAACTGTCCTCGCCGATGTCTGAGGGGTCGCCGTAGGCCCCGCGGCAGGAATTGAACACGGCCATCTGAATGCCGTTGTTAACCAGCAATCCGGCTAAGTCGTCGCCGCTCAAGGTTTCGGTTAACCCGGTGCGGCTGCTGACTAGGTAGAGTTCGCCACCTCTGGAACCTAAGTTGCTGTGGCCTGCGTAGTGCAAGACTTGGTAGTGTCCTTGTTCTAGGGCTTGAGTAAGCTGTTCTCGATCGGGCTGTTCGAGAATCGTCAGTTGAATTTCGGAGTGTGGGCCGTTTTTGAGGGGATTAGCGCTCCGGTTTTGCAGTTCTTGTTGCAAGTGGAGCGCTTCTCGTTTGAGCTGCAAGCTGTCTCGATCGCTCGGAGAGGCGATCGCCACTAAAATTTTTAGCGGGCCGCTGCTGGGTACCACCCGGGTTTGTTTGAACAAACTTGTACCTGGTTGGTAGCGGGAAAACACGACATCGGTGCCGGTTGCTAAAGGGCGATCGCCCGCGTGCAGCACTTCCCACGGCAGCCGCGGCAAGTGCCTGCCTTTGAGTCCCAGGCGCAGTTGCAGCACTTCTCGGCGGTGCTGGGCGATGCCTTGAGCGCAAGTCCAGCTATCGCGCAAGTTTCCTTGAAACAGTCCGCTGTATAATTGTTGCCCCAGGGCTACTAAATTCGGCGCTGAGTTTTTTGTCGATCGCCCTGTGCGACCGGCAGCACCAGTTCCTTGGAACACGCCCACCATCGGGTCATTCATCAGTTGAGCAGACAGTGCCAGCCATTGGTCGATCGGCCAGCGGACTTGTTGCTCTGCTAAGGGTACACCGGGTGCAACCTTTTCTGTCCGCACTAGATATTCGTCGTCCCCAACTGGGGTGACTGAGAGTTTAAATTCTTGGCTCACCAATTTAGCGCCCCCCCGCCTCAAGTCTGAATGTGCCTGCGTTTTTGCAGCTAGCAATCGCGATCGGCCAACTAATTTTTACTCTTTCAATCAAAGTTTCTGAATGCGCTTCCCCCGATCGGGCGATCGCTGGGATCAAATATATTTGTTCAAACACTTTGAGGCTATAAAACTTGTACTTTAATAACAGTTTATTAGTTTTGATTGCCCTATGGCTTGGTGAAAGCCGAATTTTCTCCAATCTTGCTATTTTGAACATTTTGCACCTCTACCGCAGACCCCTTTACATTCGTCGGAAACTTGAGTTTGTCATTGCTCAGTAAAGTTAAATAGGAGGCACTTTACCAGGCGGATCTCTAGTTCTTATTAAGATTACTTCAGCTATCGCCCACCTGTTTCAGGGCAATATCGCAGGCAATTTTGAGTAAATTTTTGGCGGTAGCGATCGATCGCTGTGTCCTCACCACTTATCCTCTACCATCAACCCCCCATTTCAAATCTTGATTTTGTGTCAATTAATGAATTGGTCAGCCGGCGAGTCCTCATCCGTAAGCCCTGAGTCCTCATCCATAAGCCCTGAGCGGCGATCGCTAATCGATAGAGCGACCCTCTAAAATTCCTCATCGATTATTGCTAATTTACCGCTTCTATGTTAATGTTATTTTTTTGTTTAACTGTCTTAATCTAGCTAAAGTGAAGCAGGAAAAATAAAGTCAAGTGTCCGAGAAGTTTTCAGAATACAACTGCTATCGAATATTCCAGCCCTTTCCAGCAACCAGGATTTTTCTCATCTAGAGGACTGAGCCTCATCCAGCCTCTTTTTCGGTGAAATATTGGGAAAAGGCAACCATAAACTTACAAATAAACCGGGTTTATCGTGTCCACCACGGGTCATTTGCGCTCAAAATGCCGATCGAGCTTGTAATTTTAACCAAAAACAATGCCACTTTTCAGTTGACAGTTGACTGTTGACAGTTGACTGTTGACCGCTTGAGGGCTACCTCTCCATAAAAGGAAGAGGATTGAAACAGTGAAGAATTTTGTTTTATTTCCCCCTAAAAGGAGGAGAATTTAAACCCATTCTTCTTGGCAAAAATTAATGCAATTGTAGGCAAGGTTCAAGACAATACAAAATCTGTCATTACTAATCTCAAATTTAAAATCTCAAACCTAAAATCGTATAAATTATGTGTTTATTGCTATGTGTTATAGAATTTTACAAGAAAGAATTAGTCGAAAGCCGGAACCCGGAGCGGGAGAAATTAAAATCAGGCTATTCATTACTCCAATACTCGGACTTTTCGGTAGAGGCCGCTCTCAAACTGTCAACTGTCAACTGTCAACTGTCAACTGTTGAAAATCTGTATTGAGCCAGATATTATTGGGCAGAATTGCTATTTTGTTCTAAAATACAAAATCTTATCAGTTCGCGAGGCTGGCTCGAATTCAGATAAACTTATACGACAGAAAATTAAAACAAATATTTGCCGGGGCGAATCATCTAATTTATTTATTAATCATCGGGAACTAAAATTAGGAGCGTACAGTCACTGGCAAAAGAGATGCAAATCCTAAGTCAGGGAAGGATTTGTCAGAGCTGGGAGTGTTACAAAAAGTTAAGGCAACTAGGCTCGATCGCAGGAAAAGCAAGGTAAAATTTGGGTAATAAAGGTTTTGGGTAGTTATGTGGGAGTTGTCAGTTGCGAGTTTACATTCTGCAAATCCACTGTAGAAATTACGTAGAAAATCTACAATCCGGCCCATTTAGGCGCGGCTTACTGTAGAAATTACGGATAACATCAAAAGCGAGTTGCGCTCCGGCGCAGGACTTGGGGTGTATGTCGCGGCTTAATTATTTGGGGTGGGCAATTGCAGAATATACAACTCGCAACGGATGGAAATAACCCCTTGCAGTTTAAATAAATAGCATCTATAAACAGAAAGGTAGGACATCAGCCGCTCTAACAGGCGAAAGTATGAAGTTGTAAAATTATGCTTCTGCTACATCCTCCTTGCTGATAAACTGACTCAAAGAAACTCAGCCCTTTTGTGGAAATATCAAAGATGAAAGAAGAAATGTTGGAAAATGTATCGGGAACACTTTTTCCAGATCGAGATGAAACAGAAATTTCTGACCTAAAAAAAACCACTTTGTTTTCACAGATCGCCCTGGATGATGAGCAGCCAAAACTCGTGTTTTCCCCCAGCGAGCTCGATCGACTCGCCGATTTTCGGGATGCTAGTGCTATCAATTCCGATAGCGGGTTAGGCAAGTTAGTGGACGATGCGATCGCACAAAACAGCGGCATCACTAGCGGCAAAGTTCCGAATCCGCCTAAGGACGAATCCCCCAAAGTTACTGATGATAGCAGCAAAATTCCTGAATTGAGCGGTGTACCCGAAGAAGGTGCGGGCGACAAAAAAGACAAAGACAAAAAAGATGACAGCGGTAGCGATCCGCAGACGATCGAAGGTACCGATGGCGATGACATAATTGTTGCCACGGGCGCTAACCAGTCGCTCTACGGCAAAAGAGGCAAAGACAAACTCAAAGGAAAGAGTGGCAAAAATAAACTCTATGGAGGCAAAGACGGCGACGATTGCGAGGGCGGCGATGGCGATGACGAAATAAGAGGCGATCGCGGCGACGACAAGTGCGACGGCGGCGAAGGCAACGATACCCTCTACGGCGGCAAAGACAACGACACTCTTTCTGGTGGCACCGGCAACGATACCTGCAAAGGCGATGACGGCGATGACTGGGTACACGGCAACGACGGCAAGGATGACGTTGACGGCGGCAGCGGCAGTGATACCGTCTACGGCGGCAAAGGCGACGACACCTGCAATGGTGGCGAAGGCAACGATACTGTCAGGGGCGATCGGGGTAACGACAACGTTAACGGCGGCGAAGGCAATGACACCGTTAACGGTGGCAAAGATAACGATACCGTCATCGGCGGTGCTGGCAATGACGATTGCAGCGGCGACGACGGCGACGACACCGTAATGGGAGGCAGCGGCGACGACACCACAACAGGTGGTGCCGGCAACGACAACGTTAGCGGCGACGAAGGCGACGACAGCGTTGTCGGCGGCGACGGCAAAGATACCTTGATCGGTGGCGAAGGCAACGACGTTTGCAGCGGCGACGAAGGAGACGACAGCATTGTCGGTGGCGCTGGTGACGACACCGTGATGGGCGGTACTGGCAACGATACCCTCGTTACTGGCGACGGCAATGACATGGCAGACGGCGGCGATGGCGACGACAGCGTTGTCGGCGGCGGATCTGGCAACGATACGCTGATGGGTAATGCTGGCAACGATACGATCGTTGGCGGTACTGGCAACCATACCTGTAGCGGCGGTGCTGGAAATGACGTTTTTGTCATGGATATGGGTAACAATACCACTCCCGGAAGTTCCGTCATCACTGACTACGCAGACGGCTTCGACAAGTTTCTACTGTCTGGCAGCTTGAACTTTAGCAGCTTGTTGTTTGTACAAGTCGGCCTCAATACCGAAATTCGACTCAGCAGCAATCAGTTGGTGCTGGCACTATTGTTGAATGTTAGCGCCACGATTCTCAATGCTGGCGACTTTTTGGGAGTTAATGGTAGCTCTCCAAGCCCAAGCCCAACTCCAACTCCAACCCCAAGTCGAATAGTTAGTACCCCTCCGCGATCGCAAGCCAACAAAACACTCACTGTCGGTTCCGACGGCTTGCCACAAACTATTACTGGTGACTTGTTGAAGTTTGTCGATAACGAGCAAAGTGCTAGCGAAACAGTCTTTAAGTTAACGGAGCTCCCTGATGCTAAAACCGGGAAACTATTCTTTAAGGGAGTAGAGGTAACACAAGTCGGTTTGAGCTTCACTCAAGTAGACATTAGCCTCAATTTGTTAACTTTCCAAGCTGTAAAAGGTTTTAGCGGTGCGGCTAGTTTTGGTTTTGAAGTAAGCGACGGCAGAAATATTGTCACCAGCCAACGTTTTAGCTTCAATGTCGAGCAAAATATCTTTAATTTTGCTGGCAATACAACTCCTCAAGTGATTGTCGGTTCGCTCACGCTAGATAACGACATCGAAGGCGGCGACGGCGACGATACCATTACAGGCGGTAACAAGACCAACAAAATTAAAGCAAACAAAGGCAAGGACAAAATTAAAGGTGGCGATGGCGGCGATAACGATATCGACGGCGGCGATGGCGATGACGAGATCGAAGGTGGTAAAGGCAAAAACAAAATTAAAGGAGGTAACGGCAAAAACAAAATTAAAGGTGGCGATGGCGGCGATAACGAGATCGAAGGTGGCGATGACGATGACGAGATCGAAGGTGGTAAAGGCAAAAACAAAATCAAAGGAGGTAAAGGCAAAAACAAAATCAAAGGCGGTGATGGTGAGAATGATATCGAAGGTGGCGATGACGATGACGATATCGAAGGTGGTAAAGGCAAAAACAAAATCAAAGGAGGTAAAGGCAAAAACAAAATCAAAGGCGGTGATGGCGATAATGATATCGAAGGTGGCGATGACGATGACGATATCGAAGGTGGTAAAGGCAAAAACAAACTCATCGGCGGTATTGGCAATGACAAAATTAAAGGCGGCGATGGCGAGAATGAGATCGACGGTGGCGAAGGAACCAATACTCTAATTGGAGGCGCTGGTAAGAATCGCTTTATTTACAAAGTTTCCCGCGAAAAGATTAAAACAGTTCTAGATGCTGACTTAATTACTGACTTTAAGGCTGATGAAGATCTCTTAGAGTTGTCTGCCGCAGCTTTTGGCAATCTCAGCCTTACCAGCTTGACTCGACTGGCGATTACGGCTACTTCTACTGTTGGATCGATCGGCAGTTCTAACTTACTCGACTTCAGCGCCGATATCACCGTTACCAGCATCGCCACTTTGCAAGCGCGGTTTGCAGCTTTGGGCGGCAACAGTGACGCACCTACTTTCTGTCAGTTTACAGATGCCGAAACTAACCGTTCCGTGCTGGTATTTGCTGTTGGGGCGCGCTTTGAAATTGTCACCAGTTTCTCGCTGAAATTTAGCCTGCAAATCAGGAACTTTGTCTTCAGCGGCCCGCAACTAAATGTTCCTGTCGGTACTTCCGGCCCTGACAATTTAAACTTCGGCACTTATCCGGCCGCAGTTAATTTCAAGGCTTTGGCTGGCGATGACAACATTGTCGGCAGCAACTTTAACGATACCATCGACGGCGGTGACGGCAACGATACCATCACCGGCGGCCTCGGTGCTGATGTTCTCAGCGGTGGCAGTGGCACAGATCTGTTTGTTTACAACACAACTAAAGAAGGTGGCGATAAAATTGCTGATTTCAAATCTGGAACAGATAAATTCCAGTTTGTATCGAGCGAATTCGGCAATGTGACTACTACTAACTTTGACGGTGTTAGCGGTTCAACTCCTGACATTACCGGCAAAGAGTTAGTCATTTTCACTGGCGGAACCTATGCCAGTCTCGAAGCGGCACAAGCTAAGGCTACAGGAAGTTCTACAACTCCTGGTTTCTTCGCATATAACAATGCTGCGAACGAAACGGTGTTGGTGTTTGACTCTAACGGTACAGCACCAGGCGGTTTCACAACTGTTGCGAATCTGGGTACTGCGGCGGGGACTTTGGGCACAGCAGACTTTGTGTTTACTGGTGCGATCGCAACTTCTCCGACTGGTACTTCTACAAATTCCGGCAGCACTGTTGATTTAACTGCTGCTGGGAATACCTATCCGAGTGCGAGCAATAATTTCGGTTCAGGTGTTGGCGGTTACAACTTCAGCACACCCGTCTTATTTACCGGAGATGCGAAGGCTAACAATGTCACTGGTACTCAATTTGCTGACATCTTCAGCGGTGGTAGCGGTGCAGATATTCTGACTGGCGGCAGTGGTGCAGATATCTTTGTTTACAATTCTCCCGGTGAAGGCGGTGATACGATTACTGACTTTGCCTTTGGGGTTGACAAATTCAAGTTTGCCAGTGGTGCTTTCGGGAATTTGACTACTACTAACTTTGACGGTGTGACGGGTTCAACTCCTGACATTACTGGCAAAGAGTTAGTGATTTTCACCGGCGGGAATTATTCGACTGTGGAAGCGGCGCAAGCTAAGGCTTTGGGCAGTTCAACAACTCCTGGTTTCTTCGTATATACGAATACGAACAGCGAGACGGTGTTGGTGTTTGACTCGAACGGTACAGCGGCAGGCGGTTTCACAACTGTTGCGAATCTGGGTACGGCTGCGGGGACTTTGGGCACAGCAGACTTCTTGTTTACTGGTGCTACTGGTTCTGCTCCGACTGGTACTTCTACAAATTCCAGCAGCATTGTTGATTTAGTTGCTAATCCGGGTACTTTCCCGACAACTGGAGTTTACAACTTCGGTTCTGGTGCGGGCGGTTACAACTTTACCACTCCTGTCTTGTTTACTGGCAATTCAACTGTGGCGAATAACGTCACTGGTACTGAGTTGGCTGATATCCTCAACGGTGGTGGCGGTGCAGATACGATCGCTGGTGGCGGCGGTGCAGATACTATCACCGGTGGTGCCGGTGTAGATATTTTGACTGGCGGTTCTGGTGCAGATATCTTTGCTTTCAAGGCTCCCGGCGACGGCCCGGATACGATTACTGACTTTACCTTCGGAACTGACAAATTGCAGTTTGCTGCGAACGCTTTCGGCAATTTGACTTCTACGAATTTTGTCAGTGCGAGCGGTTCAAATCCTGACATTACTGGCAAACAATTGGTGATTTTCACCGGTGCCAATTATTCGACTGTGGAGGCGGCTCAAGCTAAGGCTGTGGGTGGTTCTACAACTCCTGGTTTCTTCGTATATACGAATACGAACAGCGAGACGGTGTTGGTGTTTGACTCGAATGGTACAGCGGCAGGCGGTTTCACAACTGTTGCTAATTTGGGTACGGCTGCGGGGACTTTGGGCACAGCAGACTTTGTGTTCACAGGGACGATCGTTGCTTCTCCAACTACCCCTGCTCCGACTTCTGGTAGCATTGTCAATTTAGTGACTAATCCAGGTACTTTCCCGACAACTGGAGTTTACAACTTCGGTTCTGGTGCGGGCGGTTATAACTTTACCACTCCTGTCTTGTTTACTGGCAATTCAACTGTGGCGAATAACGTCACTGGTACTGAGTTCTCCGATATTTTGAACGGTGGTTCCGGTGCTGATATCTTCAACGGTGGGGCTGGTAATGACAGCATCTCCGGTGGTGCTGGTAATGACAGCATCTCCGGTGGTGCTGGTAATGACACTTTAATCGGCGGTTTGGGAACAAATGCTCTCAGCGGTGGATTGGGTTCTGATGTGTTTGTGTTCACCGGAACTACTGCTGGTGGCGGGGATATCATTACGGATTACAGCATTGTTGATGATGTAATTAACATTGACAAGATTGCTTTTGCTGGGTTGGGATCGGGGCCTTTGGGTGTGAATTTCTACCGGTACAGCAGCACTGTTGCTACTGTAAGCGCGATCGAGTCTACGTTGACTTCGCCGTCGATTATTGCTCTCTTCGATAGTGCAGCTAATACTACTAAGCTGTATTACGATAGCAACGGTTCGACGGTTGGTGGCAACAGTTTGTTTGCTACTGTCAATGTCAATTTGGGAGTTTCGGGTAATTCTGAATTGTTCTTGTTCTAAACGGCAAGAATTCTAATCTGAATATCAAGGGTATGCACGGGGATACAGCAATGCTGTATCCCAACAAGATAAGGACACGGCAATGCTGTGTCCTTATTTTGTTGTTGTTGATTTTCAAACAATTTAGTGGCTTTGTTTTGGGCGGGGAAACGGCACTACCCCGTCTTTTTTTGCGGTGTTGTTGATGGTGGATACGATCGCGCGATCGCCTTTTTGGGGATTTGTGCGATGGCTTACGCCCCGCTACGCTACGCCGGGATACCGATAAATTTGTAGGGGTGAAGCATTCGGGCGAGAATAGTTGATTCCCAACCTACCATCCAATACCCGAATGCTTCACCCAGCCCCCACAGACAAGTCATAATTACCAAATATTGGTCAACCCTTGATGCGCGAGAGTCAATGAATATTTGGTTTTTGGACAGAAAATCTTTGGTTTTTTGTTAAGGTTTGTCGCCAAAATGCGATCGCCCCTACGAGTAATTCGATCGACTTTTGGGGGAAATGTGCGATCGACTATTAGAAAATTAACTCTTCAACCCACGGAGGTGGGTTTGTCTGTGTAGACGCGGTTTCAACCGCCGTCTCTATTACTGTTGAATGATTTTGAATAATTGGTATTACCTCGTTTCCAACCGCTGCCGCCATTTGCTGCTAATAACATCGATCGCAGTCACGACAACTAACAATACCAACATCATCGTAGTAGCCTTATTGTATTCAAAAGCTCGAATATAATTGACTAATTCAAAACCAATACCGCCGGCGCCCACCACACCCAACACCGAAGCCGCCCGAATGTTGTATTCAAACATCCACAGCGTGTAACCCAACGCTAGCGGCAACACCTGGGGGAAAATGCCGTATTGGGCAACTTGCAGCCAAGATGCACCCGCCACTTGCAACGATTCGATCGATCGCGCTTCCACAGACTCGATCGCCTCCTGATAAAATTTAGCAAGATAACCTATAGTATAAATTCCCAAAGCCAAAGTACCAGCAGGCGCGCCCAAACCAGTCGCGGATACAAACAGCAATCCCAGGACAATTGAAGGAACCGATCTCACCGCATTTTGCAATAAATTAGCTAGCCATTGCAACCACTTTGGTGCTATATTGTGGGCGCTGCAAATCGCAATCGGTACGGAAAGAATTGCGCCGATAGTCGTTCCCCACAAGGACATTTGAACTGTTTCGATTAAGGCATTAATTGCAACATCTATAATTTCGAGATTTGGGGGCCACAAGCGGGACATAAAATCTGTCATGTATGGCCAACTGCTAGCCAATGTTGTGGCATCTATTTCTAATCCCTGCAAGGCCCAGCCATAAATTACAATTAAGATTGTTGTAATACCTGGGGTTTTAATCAAGCTATATTTTTTTGAGAAGTTAGTTGATTTTTTTTCGATCATTTCAGTTGGTTTTGAGATTTATGTACGGCTATTTTTTGGTTTGATGAAGGGGCTTTTTTTGTGAACCGCAGAGGGCGCAGAGGGCACAGAGGAAGAGTTGAGAAGAGGGGAGTTCACACTGCTAGTTTGGGCGGTGTTAGTTTGCTGAATTTGTCGGACAGGTTGTGACATTTGCCATCATAGACTATCTGACCGGCATCTAGGACGATCGCTCTTTCTGGATATCTGCTTGCCATTCCTAAGTCGTGCAATACTACAACTACTGTCATCCCTTGTTCGCGGTGCAGTTTAGCGAGGATTTCCATTACTTGTTGGGCGGCGATTACGTCTAATCCGGTGGTGGGTTCGTCTGCTAGTAAAATCTGGGGAGATTGGATGAGGGCGCGGGCAATAGCGACTTTTTGCTGTTGTCCGCCGCTGAGCAGTCCGGTTTTTTGGTATGCTAGGTCTTGCAGTCCGAAGTTTGCCAGTAATTCAAAAGCTCGATCGCGCTTTTGCTTAGGAAAACCCCACAGAGTCTCCCAAGTATTCAATCCTCCCAAGCAACCACACAGCACATTGTCGATCGCAGGTAGCTGTTTAATCAATCCGCCGCCTTGAAAAATCAAGCCAATATCGCGCCGAATTCGCCTCAATGTGCGCGGAGTTATTACTGTATCGTTAATTCTAATTTCTCCGGTTTTGACGGGAACTAATCCGACAAATGAACGCAAAAGTGTGGATTTTCCTGCACCGTTTAAACCCAGCAGCGCTACAAATTCGCCCTGTTTTATTTTGCAATCAATTCCGTTCAAAATCGGGCGTTTTAGCGAAGTTGAATAAGCTGTTTCTATTTTACTGCATTCGATAGTCATAATAAGAAGGAAGAGGGAAGAAGGAAGAGGGAAGAAGGAAGAGGGAAGATTTTTTAATTGTCTTCGCGCGAGAATGAGTAAGAGATACACATAAAAATTTTAGTTTAGCTGACTTTTAATTGGCTGTATTAACTTGGTAAATATTTGTTGATAAACTTTGCCCTTAATATAATTTACGATCTAACTGTTACAATAAAATAGGTTTGTAGTGAGGACTTTAGTCCTTCTTTTTCTGAGGACTAAAGTCCTCACTACGAACCTTTGTTTTACTGTGTAAGGATTTTTGTCCGGCTTTTTTTGCGGACTAAAGTCCTCACTACGAACCTTTGTTTTACTGTGAGGATTTTTGTCCGGCTTTTTTTGCGGACTGAAGTCCTCACTACGAACCTTTGTTTTACTGTGAGGATTTTTGTCCGGCTTTTTTTGCGGACTGAAGTCCTCACTACGAACCTTTGTTTTATGGTTCGAGTTTAGCGCGCTGCAAAGCTTGGCGCAAGGTTGCCAAATGGCGCGCATGATCGACTTTTACTAATTTTTGGGAATTGTACAAACTGCGGAACAATTGATTGTTTGCAGGTTCGTTCATTTTCATGAAAGCATTGATCAGTTTTTCGCGCATCGGTGCCGGAATGCGATCGTCAATTACAATTCCGTGGGCTGGAACTCCTGGAATCTGCTGCAAAACTCGCAATTTCTTGCCTTCTTCTGCTGTAATCCAAGGCGGTAGTAAAGCGTATTCGGAAACTGCTGCGACTTCTGCTTGACCTCTTAAAACTGATTGCAAAGCGCTGCCGTAACCATCGCCGTAGGTAACATTTCCAAAGAAACTTTCGAGTCTATCCGGGCCTGAGACTAATCCTTGACCTACTAATTCTGAGACTGGGAAAATAAATCCCGAACCGGAAGTTCGAGAAGTGAAAGCCATTTTTTTACCCTTCAATTGTTCGAGGGTTTGCTTTGCTGAACCTTTGGGGCGCAGCGGACTATCTTGCCGCACTACAAATACAGAATCGTAGGTATTTCCGCCGGAATAATCGCTGCGAACTTCTGCTAAATACATCCGCGCTTTGGCTAATTGTTCTGCTTTTAATGCCGCGCGCCCTGCTACAAATGCGACATCTGCCCTGTCGGCCCTCAAAGCTTCTACAGCAGCGGTTTCGTCGCCGATGACTGCATCAATAGGAATTCCCATTTCTTTGGATAGTATTTGCGCTACTTGATTGGCTTTGTTTTGCAAGTCTGTAGCATCTCTGCGGTTGGCAAATACGATCCTAATGCGACTTATAGCTGCTTGTGCTGTTAAATCTCGCTCGCCCTTTGGTGCTGTTTGCGCGATCGCCTTCTGCCCAACTCCGACTGCATTCGCTGTCAAACCCGCTAGCAGCAACAATCCTGCGCTAGCGCTTGCTAGCACTTTAAACTTTGCATTCATCAATCGATCTCCTAACCTAACCTAAACTATTTGATAATTAATTGCAATAATCTTCAACTTATCCTACAACGCTTTTGGTAATTAGTTGCAATAGTCTATTGATAATTATTTCCGATATGTCATATCATCAAAATTGATTAAGCTTTGATTCTATGTATGATATAATGCCGCCCAAGCACCCCAGGCAGAAAAAAATATGACAGCCAACCTTACCGATAAAAATGCTTTGCAAGTCTGTTTTGCTGATGTGGAGGCGGCGGCAAAACGATTGCAGGGCAAAGCTTTCAAGACACCGGTGCTGACTTCGCAGACTGTAAACAAACAAACCCATTCTCAAGTATTTTTCAAGTGCGAGAATTTTCAAAGGACGGGTTCGTTTAAGTTTCGCGGTGCTTGTAATGCTTTGATGCAGCTATCTGAAGCCCAAAAACACAACGGAGTAGTGACTTTTTCTTCGGGAAATCACGCGCAGGCGATCGCCCTTGCCGCACAATTACTCTCAATTCCTGCTACTGTCGTAATGCCAGCAGACGCGCCCAAAGTCAAGCAGGAAGCGACTCGCGGCTAC
Organism: Microcoleus sp. PH2017_28_MFU_U_A; assembly: GCF_020738035.1. Lineage (NCBI taxonomy): Bacteria > Bacillati > Cyanobacteriota > Cyanophyceae > Oscillatoriales > Microcoleaceae > Microcoleus > Microcoleus sp. PH2017_28_MFU_U_A. The sequence goes on along the minus strand of NZ_JAEQCX010000111.1, from coordinate 44,573 downwards.
GGTGCCGAAATTGTTTTGTACGATCGCACTCGCAATTCCCGCGAAGATCTCACCGCCCAAATTGCGAGAGAACAACACTTCACAATTATTCCTCCTTATGATGACGCGCGAGTGATCGCGGGACAAGGTACGGCGGCGATGGAATTGATCGCAGAAGTTGGGGAGTTGGATTTGCTGCTGGTTTGCTGCGGCGGTGGAGGTTTATTGTCGGGATGTGCGATCGCAGCTAAAACTTTGTCTCCCCAGTGTAAAGTAATAGGGGTGGAACCCGAGCAAGCAGATGATGCCGCGCGATCGTTCCGCACCAAAACGCTGCAAACTGTTAGCAACCCAGATACAATTGCTGACGGCGCGCGCACACCTTCTTTGGGGAAATTAACTTTTCCTTTGGTGCTGCATTATGTGGACGATATGGCAACTGTTTCGGAAGCGCAAATTCGCAATACAATGTTTTTTATGTGGGAGCGGATGAAGATTGTTGTCGAGCCTACGGGAGTGTTAGCTGCGGCGGCTTTGCTGTCTGGAGTTGTGAAAGCAGAAAATAGCAGAGTTGGTGTAATTGTCAGCGGGGGAAATGTGGATATTAAAGAGGTCGATCGCTTTTTTTCGTAGATGGGGATACTTCTCTGATAAAATGCTCCCACAACAAACTTTGATATCACAGCACAATGTCTTCAGAAACAAACTCAGCAGCTCAATCGACAACTGGTGCAGATGCGATCGATGTGGCGATCGCCTCAGGAATCGATTTTGACGGCACTGCGATTCCGAAAGCAAAATTAGACCTGTACGAGAAAGTAATGGGATTAGAAGCCGGAAGACAGCGCAGCGGCGTGTCGAACACCATGCGATCGCGCATTGTCCGAATTGGAGTCAAACACCTGCCTCAAGCAGAACTCGATCCAATGCTAATTGCTGCCGACTTTGCACCGCTAAAAGACAAAGAAGTTGCGTTTTATTACGGCGGTAAATAGAGCGTATTTATATCATTTTCGGTTGCATTCCTTGGTATGGTGCGTCGTTGCGAGATTTTCAAGCTGATTCCTAGATTTTCAACAGTGACGCACCTTACGAGACTGCGAAACTTCTCCCAGATGTGCGCGATTTTTCTCAAAAACCTAATTTTTTGCATTCAGGACTACTTTTGCAATCCCAAATTATCGATCGACCTCCCAACCCCTGCCGATTTTGCTTAAAATAGACATAACCCAAACTCATAACATCTGTCATGCAAAGCTATACCCTCGCAGAAGTATGCAATCCACAGGGGACAGTCTTTAACCTAGCTGCTGTGGAGCCAGTTTTACTCACAGATAAATCGCAGCCCAGCCACGTAATCATGTCCGCTGATGCCTATCAGGGCTTGATAGAGCGACTGATGGAATTAGAAGATATGCTTTTAGGTTCATCAGCAAAATCTGCTCTGAGTCAGTCTCAAATGGTTGGTACTAAAACCTTTGTAGAAACACTAAAACAACTGGCAAATGGCGAAACTTGATGGTTTACAAACAGTTCTCGACTTTCTCAAGGGTTTGCAACCTAAAATAGCGGCTCAAATTGCTAAAAAAGTGTTAGCGCTGAATGTCGATCCTTTACCTAATGATAGCAAGCAATTAATCGGATATCTGGGTTATTATCGGGTAGATAGTGGCGAGTATCGGATTATTTACAACTTTAATCCCGAAGAAGATTTGGTAGAAATTATTCTAGTTGGTAAGCGTAACGATGATGAAGTATACAAAAAATTAGAGCGCCTTTTCTAAAAAACTCATTCTCAGTGATGCTGCTCTAAATATTGGTAGGGTGCGTCGCTGCGAGATTTTCAAACTGATTCCTAAATTGTCAAGAGCGATGCACCCTACAATACTTTTTTGATAACTCCTATATTTCAACTAAGACGCAAGTATAACTGCAACTATGGCTAGCACAAGAGCGATAATTTGCGGGATTGTAATTGCTTCTTTCAGGAAGAAATATGATAGAAATACAGTAATTAGCGGGTACAGTGATGTAATGCTGATGACGCTGATAACTGGCCCGCTTTCAATGGATCTCAGAAAAATCACCGATGCTACAGTTCCGCAAACACCGATTAATAAAGCAAATACGATTCCTGTAATATTCCCCTCAAGACTCAAGTCTTTACTGCTGGCCAGAATAAATACTGTAGTTAAAATAGCGCCGATTGTTTCATAAACAAAAACTGTTTTATAGTCAATAGATTTAGTTGCTAACTTGCCAAAAAATCCCCAAAAGCCGTATAATAATGAACAAACGAGTGCATAGATTAACCAATTGGGTATTTTAACCATAGTTTCCAGAATTTAAGTAAGTTGTTTGGTGCTGGTTGTACTCGATTTGCGATCGCAGTTGATGAATTTTCGCTAATCGCCACCTGTACGGTTCTTAAATCTCCGGTTTCAAAGCACGTTCCATCAGCGATAAAACAGCTTGTTCTGGAGTAATTTCCCCATTCAGCAAACGGTAAACTTGACGAGAAACAGGAACTTCAATCTCGCGCCGATCCGCCAAATCAATTAACACATTAGTAGTATTAACTCCTTCAGCAGTGCTCTGCAATTCGTGCAATACTTGCTCCAAAGACTTGCCTTTCGCCAATCCGAAACCAACCCGATAATTGCGCGACAAAGCACTATTGCAAGTAGCGAGTAAATCCCCCAAGCCAGACAAACCATAAAAAGTTTCGGCGCGTGCTCCCAAACGAACCCCTACCCGAATCATTTCCGGCAAGGCGCGAGTTAACAAAGCAGATTTAGCATTAGTTCCTAATTGTAAACCATCGCAAACACCAGCGGCGATCGCAAAAACATTCTTCAAAGTGCCCCCCAACTCAGTCCCCAGGGGATCTTGATTGACATAAACCCGAAAAATATCCGAACTATAAATAGTTTGCACTTGCTTCGCCGCCGCTAAATCCAAACTCGCCGCTACCGTGGCAGCGGGTAATCCTCGCTGAATTTCTTCGGAAAGATTGGGGCCGGAAAGTACGACAATTGGATTATTAGGAAAGGCATTTTGCCAAATTTGAGATGGAGTGCGCGTCGTGGCGGGATCTAAACCTTTGGTGACAGTAACTATAATTGTACGGGGATTTGGATTTAAGGCAAGCAGGCGATCGACTGTTTCGCCAACTCCTTTCATCGAAACTGCCGAAACCACAACATCGGCGCCAGTTATAACCGATTCTAGACTAAAAGAACTGCGGCGCGACCACAAATTTACCCGATCGCCCTTTTTACCTCCCAGATTTGCCAGGGCCGAACCCCATGCACCTCCACCTAATATTGTCAATATTTTCATTGGTAATGGGTAATGGGTAATTGGTAATTGGTAATTGGTAATTGGGAATTGGGAATTGGGAATTGGTTATTTGGTTATTGTCACCAAAACATAACAACTGTCAACTGTCAACTGTCAACTGTCAACTGTCAAACGCGGCCGCAATCCGTAATGACGGTAACGCCAATAATCGCGTAAAATGCGATCGTGATCGAAACACAATTGCTCGGGAATCTGCCAAGACTCAAAAACTTGTAAATTTTTAGCATCATCCGCAGCTTGAGGTTCGCCAGTTGCCGCAGCCAAGAATACAATACTGATTGTATGTTGCCGCGCGTCGCGATTTGGATCGGAATAAACGTAAAATTGCTCGATTAATTCTACATTCAAACTTGTTTCTTCTAAAGCTTCGCGTTTTGCCGCCGTTTCTACCGATTCCCCATAATCGACAAAGCCGCCGGGAATCGCCCAACCGTAGGGAATATGCAAGCGTTCTATAAGTACGATCGGTCGCTGCGGGCGATCGACCAATTCGATGATAATATCAACTGTAGGAGCAGGATTTTTGTAAGTCATTCTGTTGGGAATTGGGCGAAGCGAAGCGGAGGGATTGAGAATTGGGCATTGAACTGGTTCCTAGGCAGAGCCTGGGAACCGATACCCAGAGGCTCTGCCTGGGGACGAGCATTCTTCCTTTTCTTGTTCCTGCTAAATCATGCTAAACCGCGAACTGGCACGCGCTGCCTCTGCAAAACTTCTGCATAAAGCTTTTCCAACTCAGTAATATTTTGACTGAGAGTGTAGCGCTCGATCGCCCGTTGGCGCGCTTTTTGGCCCAGCAGCATTCCAAACTCAGGATGATCGCAAAACAACGGCAGCAAAGTTAGTAACTGACTCCGCACCCGCTGAGTGTTCAAAACTATCCCCGCGCCTTCCTCCAACGCCTCGCCGTCAGCACCGGCATCCGTTGCCAAGCAAGCTAAACCGCAGGCCATCGCTTCCAGCAGCGACAGGGACAATCCCTCCACCAAAGAAGGCAGAATAAATACATCTGCACCGCGCAGAATTTCGATCCGGCGTTCCTCCTCGGCGACAAATCCGAGCCATACAATGCCGTCCTCTTCGCCGTAGGACAGTTGCAGCGAGGCGGCGAGGGGCCCGTCGCCTACGATCGCCAATACGTTGCCAGGGCCAAAATTACATTGTTTCCAGGCCTTCAGCAAAGCCTCAACATTTTTCTCGGGGGCAATGCGGCCTTGATATACAAATATGCGATCGGCTTTTAATTCCGACTTCAACCCCGAAGGCCCGGGCGAATACTTCTGGGCGTCTACGCCGTTGGGAATCACAGCTACCCGTTCTTCCGGCACTCCCAACTTCACCAAAATATCTCGCTGAATGTAAGAAAAGACGATCGTCGAGTCGTAGTTAGCCAAAAACGGAGCGTACAGTTGATACATCAGGTGTTGGGTTCCCGATGTCAAATTCCGCAATTTGCGATCGAACGGCGGGTGAAAAGTCGCCACCAAAGGCAAATTCAATTCCTGACAAATTTCCGGCAGCAAAAAGTCTAGGGGCGAAAGCGTCAGGGAAGCGTGAACAACATCCGGTTTCAGCCGCCGCAAAGACTTCATCAACACTGTGCGGGATTTGAGAGTTGGAATCGTATAAATTTGCGATTTGTAGTGACAGGGTAAAGAAACTTCGTTGCAACTCGCGGGCGAAAGCGAATTGGTATATGAAGTTGGAGTAATTCCACTTCCCCATTTTCCATTTGCTACGCTCCACGCGGCATTATTCCTGTCAATTTGGCCCGCTTCTTGGGCAAAGTGCAGGAAACTGACCTGGTATTCCCGGTCTAATAAGGCGTTAGTGACTTCCCTGGAGTAAGTTACATTACCGCAAAAAGGTGATTTTTTTCCTAGCCAAGCGATGTGCATTCGAGTAAATCAGAGTTTGTTATGTTTTAAATTCGATCGACTTTGCTATTAGTGCTACGGGAAATATACCAGGTTAAGACGCCACCTGCGATCGCCAATCCCGCTAAAGCCAAAAATACCGTCGGCAAACCCAGAAATGTTTCTGCTACTCCCGCTAAAGCTAATGGTAAACTCAAAGCGATATTAGTCGCATTGTTTTGCAGCCCGAAAACTTTTCCCCGCATTTCTTCTGGGGTTTCTGCTTGAATTGTCGTCTGCATCGGCACTCCCACCAACGAAGCAAACAAACCCAACAGGGTAATGAACAGCACCGAGATCCACAAATGGTGTGTAAATGCAGAAATACCCATCAGAGCAATTGCCATACCAACAGATCCGATTAAACTAAGTTGGGAATGAGAAAATTTGTGGCCGAGATAGCCGACAGTCGTCGCCCCAGCAGCCATCCCGACGCCCACCGCAGCCAGCAAAAAGCCAAATTGTGACGCTTTCATACCGGGCAGGATTTCTGCCAGCCGCACCGCTAGAACTGCTAAGGCTGCAAAAATGGAAAATAGAATAATTAGTTGAATTAAAGCATTGCGGACTTTCGGTTGATCGTTGATGTAACGCAGCCCGTCTTTTAAATCTGCTAGGGGATGCGGCGGTTCGTGTTCGACTTCGTTTTTTTCGCCTGTTTTCATCGACAGCAACAGCACTCCGGCGAAGGCGTAACTTCCGCCGACTACTAATTCTTTGCCGATGCCGAGTCCGCCACCGAGATTGGTAAATAGAGTGTCGGCTAAGGCTAGTAAGGGTTCTCCGACTGCAAAGCCGATAATCACCGAACCCATCATGGTTGTGGTGTAGAGCGAGTTTGCCGATAGCAGGTGGCGGCGTTCAACAATTAAGGGAATTACTGACTGTTCTGCTGGGGCGAAAAATTGAGTTAGGGTGGAAACTAGGAATGTCACTAGCAGCAGCAAGCAGAATCCGAGCGGTAGTTGACCGAGTTCCCACCCGTCGGAGAGCCACAACAGCAAAGGCAATGTCAAGACGAAGCCTCCCCGCAGCAGGTTTGTGGCTACGAGCACTGCTTTTTTTGACCAACGATCGACATATACGCCCGCAGCAGCCCCAAATAACACCGCAGGTATGGTAAAGGCGATCATGATTGCCGATACCCACCTGCTGATGGTTTGATCTGGCGCTTGAAATCTGCTGGCTACCAGGGCGATCGTCAGTACGAGATAAACTTTATCTGCTAGTTGCGAGAAAACTTGCCCGCTCCACAGCGCTAGAAAATTTCGGTTTTTGAGCACCGGCAGAAATCCGGTTTGTTGCTCGGGAGTTTCGCCTGCTGCTTCCGCGAGCTCTGCTGCGGTTGCTGCTGTTGACAGCGCGGGGATGGCTTCTGGTTGCTGGCTGTTGCCGTTGTTCCAGTCTGTTTCTGGATTTGTGGGATATTTGTCCATTTCTGGGTCTTGGGCGTTACTCCATTGTCGATCGGCAAAGACGGGCGATGAGTTAAAATCTGGAAAATTTTCTCGTTCTTCCATCTTGTGGTGGGTCACAGCTAAAATAGATCTTCTCAAATCAGTATCGGACAGTCGCATCATAGGATTTGGGGTGGATCGCCTGGGATGGTTGAGCTTGGGGGGATGGGAATTTCAAATTGAGGCGTTAACCTCTAAATTTAATAACTCGTAACTTTTCTTATTATCTAGTTTTGCAAGAATTTTGAGCATTTACCTGAAATTGCTTACAGGTTCGGATATCCCGCAAGCTGGGTGAGATTTTTACTCCACGAGATTCAAAATTTAAAACTCAAAACTCTCCAAGTACGTGTCGATCGAGCTTCCCGATCGAATCGTGCAACCTAAATGATACTGGGCATATTGCCGCAAAATATTTTCTACTGATATCCAAGTCCCCCGATCGGCAATCCCCTCTCCTAGTTCTGCACTCCCCAACTGTTGCAGTGCAGCTAATTCTTTAGCATTAATATGGAAATTTGTCAAGTGTTTGCTGTCGCTCGTTTGCCGGGAACGGGAGCTGGATCTGTACAGGCTGCCAGTTTGTGAGGAAAGTTCTGCCTCTAGGTTAGCTAGCTCTGGCAAGCTGAAGGTTCCCCCAGAGGGTATACTAAACCCGGTTTGCCAGTTCGGATCTGTGAAATTTGGGATGAGTGGCACTCTGGTGGCACAGCAGACTTGGACTTGGGGCGCGAGGCCTGCTAGGGCTAGCAAGTGAAAAATACCCTGGGCTAGATGGGCGACTAGCAGGGCGGCGGATTCAATTTCTGTGCGATCGGACAAACGCTCCAAACGGCTCAAGTGTTCGCCCAGCAAAAAGAACAGTGATTCTTGCGGCTCGTCGGATAGGGCGCTGGCGATCGCCAATTCGGCCAGATATTGCGCGGCTGATAGTTTTCCGAGATTGCGGCTCAAACCCGGATAGGATTCGACGGTGGACGCTTGGGTAATCTTGTCGAGCGATCGACCTTTGGCAATCAGCAATTCGTTGACTACAAATAATTCGCTTCTACCGCCAATGCTCGATCGTTGTTTGCGAACACCCGGTGCTACGGCTTTAATTAAGCCGAATTCCCGCGTCAAAACTGTCAGCAGGCGATCGGATTCGCCGATCGGCGCACTCTTAAGATTGATTCCAATTGCTTTGTAAGTTCGAGTCACTAGATTATAGATTTTAGATTTACAACGGCACTCTTATACGAATTAATTTTGAGGTATGTTGTTGCGCTTTAGCGCTCTTTTCTTAGATATATGAAAGAGCGCTCAAGCGCAACTACGTACCTTTCCATCACTAATGACTAGGAATTAATTTTGAGGTATGTTGTTGCGCTTTAGCGCTCTTTTCTTAGATATATGAAAGAGCGCTCAAGCGCAACTACGTACCTTTCCATCACTAATGAGTCTGATTTAAATTATCCCGCTGGCGGATTAATTCCGGGCCGCGAGAAGTCCCCAAACGAGTCGCACCAGCCACGATCAAATCTATAGCTTGTTCGTGAGTGCGAATTCCTCCGGCCGCTTTAATACCAACTCTTCCCTTAGTAAATTCCTTCAACAACCGTACATCTTCAACTGTCGCCCCACCAAAAAAGCCCGTGTTAGTTTTGATATAAACGGCGCCCGCCTCCATGCAAAGCTCAGCCGCTAATTGTTTTTCCTCATCAGAAAGCATCGAGCATTCGATAATCGCCTTGATAGTTAGTCCGGTTTCTTCGCAAATTTCGGCCAATTCCCGGTGAAATTCGTCGCTTTTTCCGGCTTTCAACAATCCTAAATTGACCGAGACATCTAACTCAACGGCTCCGCTGTCTGCCGCTTCTAGAGCTTCGTAGAGTTTGACTGCTGATGTGGTTGCTCCCGTGGGAAAACCTATGACTGTCGAAACTTTTGACTTTGTGCCGTGCAGAAGACTTACCGCTTGTCGCACGTAGGCGGGATACACGCAAACTGTGGCAAACCCAAATCTTTCTGCTTGTTGGCAGCAGTGTTCTACTTGCTCGGGAGTGGCGCCCGGATCGATGAGGGCGTGGTCGATATAGGGGGCAATATCGATATCTGGCCCTTGTGCAGCCATTGCTATTTTTTCTCCGAAGCAACTACATCTTTATTATGTATCGAATTTACCAATTCTTAACTTGCCTCAGGCTCTGAGTTGCTGCTCAGACCAACTGTTGTGGGAAGTTTTTCATCCATTTATGATAAAAAAAATAAATTTTAGTATCTGCCTTTAGATACATTTTTAATCTTTCTTTAGGTATACTTTGTTAAAAGGAGTTGCGGTAGAGCCTGCGTCAGCTACCCTAGAGCAGAGCCTGGTAGCAGTCACTGTTTTTACTCCGATTAGTGCTTTAAAAACATAACAGCCAGTGCCAAGCATGAATCATTTAGAACTCGAACAAGAAATTGGAAAGATGGCTAGAGCGATGATGACTCGCAATAGCTTAATTGGTAAAGATTTGATTGCAGATCTCAGAGGGCGGCTGTCAACAGACAGCGTAGCTGCTTTGATGATTGTCAGTATTGAGCGCTTGATTTGGTCTGACTGTGAGTCGGTGATCTGGAGTTTGAGTTATTTGATTCCTGCTGATGTGATGGAAGAAATTCGCCGCATTACGGCGCTGGTTGTTTGCAAGCGCTTGATGGGCAAGGGTTTTGTGCTGGGGAAGGATTTTAGTATTGATGCTTCAGGCAGGTTGTTGTTGAGCGAGACTGCTCAAACAGTGGTTGTGGTTGCTTGAATTGGGTAAGCAGAAGTTGGATCTATTGGCACTACGAGATTTGCACTTTTAGTCAGTTGACAGTTGACAGTTGACAGTTTGAGAGCGACCTCTACCCTTAAGTCCGAGGATTGGAGTAATGAATAGTCTGATTTTAATTTCTCCCGATCGGGGTTACGGCTTTCAACCAATTCTTTCTGGTAATAGTTGCGTGACTCGCGCCAGCCTGAGATTTGCAGCAGCTCCAACCAGTGATGAGTGTGGTTAGCTAAAAGAGCATTTGATGAGAGGAAAATAGTCGGTTTCAACTGTCAATTGTTGAGGTTGTTAATGGCTGTTTGTACGGGCGATCGCCCTGTATCAAAATTTTCTGATTTGTAGTCAAATTACAGTTTAACTCCGGGCATTTTTCGTGTAGAATCATCCCTAAGATAGATGCGAAGTATTATGAACTTAATTCAAAACTTGGAAGCGGCTTGGTATTATCATCTGGGTTCGCGCCACCTCGAAGCTAACGATCATGATAGTGCTCTGGCGAATTTTGACAGAGCTGTGAACTTGCAATCGGATCATTATAAGGCTTGGTTCGGGCGAGGTATGGCTTTGGGCAACTTAGAACGACACTTAGAGGCGCTTTCAAGTTTTGATGAGGCCTTGGCGGTGCAGCCGGATGCGAGCTTTGGCTGGCACAACCGGGCTATTGCTTTAGGAAAGTTGGGCCGCTTTTTGGAGGCTCTTAACAGTTTTGACAGGGCTCTGGAGTTCAACCCATATGCGGCGAGTATTTGGCACAACCGGGGACTTTTGCTAATTGATATGGGGCTTTACCAGAAGGCGGTTCTGAGTTTCGATCGCTCTTTGAGTTTGCAGCCAGAGGCGCCTTGGGCGTGGTACAACCGAGGGAATGCTCTGTTAGAGCTAAAACTTTACTATCAGGCGCTCAACAGTTTCGATCGCGCGATCGAGTTTAACCCAGATGATGCCAAGGCTTGGTACAATCGCGGTCTAGCTGCCAACTCCATGGGACTTTACAAGCAAGCAGTGGCTAGTTTTAGTCGATCGATCGCTCTGAAACCGGACAGAGCCGAAGCTGTAGGCGAGCGACGAATTGCTTTGCAAAAATTAGTCGGCTTAAATCAGAAAAATGCCAAGTTCACTCCCACATCAGAGTGTATCTTTGAGGATTATTTGATTTGGTACAATCGGGGTGTGGAATTGGCGCGGCAAGGTAGCTATTCAGAGGCGATCGCTTGCTATGAAACTACCTTAGAAATCAATCCTAATTTTGCTAACGCTTTTTACAATCAAGCTTGCTGTTATGCGCTGCTGGGCTTTGCTGATTTGGCCCTTGACAATTTGCAGCGGGCTGTGGAGTTTATGCCTAATTTATACCGAGAGCTAGCTGTAGCTGACTCCGATTTAAGCTGTATTTGGAAACAAGAACGTTTTGCAGCACTGATCGAAGGTTGAGAGGTCAGTTGACAGTTGACAGTTGTCAGTTGACAGTTGACAGTTACGTTAAATCGAAATTATAGCGCAGTGCGAGCGTCTCGCTCGCGAGCTGTACACTACTCGCGAGCGGGGACGCTCGCACTGTAAAAAAAATGCTTTTTCCAAAACTGAGATGCTCCCCTAATATTGTTTCCGGTTGCATCGGTATTGTTTAATCCGCCAACAATCAACAATCAACAGTTAACAGTTAACAGTTAACTGTCAACATCATTTCGGTGTAACCAGAATTGATATAACTAACCAGAAAGAATTGGTTGAAAGCCCGCCCGCCGGAGCGGGAGAAATTAAAATCAGACTATTCATTACTCCAATACTCGGACTTAAGGGTAGAGGTTATTCTCAAACTGTCACAGGTCAACTAAGAGGGCAGGCACGCACCATCCACTGCCCCTACCAAAGATCAACTGTCAACTGTCAACTGTCAACTGTCAACTGTTGAAGTTCTGGGCGGTTGATTTTACGCAAAAAAAAAGCTCGCGTTTCGGGCGAGCTTTTGTGGTTGGGCGAGGGAAATTTAGATCGCCATCAAGAATGTTTTTGCTATCTATCTCGATCTATCGCACCGCAACTCTGATCGAGGATTTAACTGGCCTGTTGGCAACTATCAGCACCTTGTAGGTGCCAGACTCGGGGAGTTGAGCAAAAGTTTGACCTTCGCCTTGATCTAGGAGTTGTCCCGATGGAGATTCGATCGCCACATCGAGATTTTTGTTGCTAGCATTCACGGTGATTGTCTGTCCCTGTTTTCCGGGAACTGTCAGGGGCTGGATTTGGTAGCCGGACATTTTGAGCCTAACTGTGGCTTCTGTTTCCCCGTATGCTATGGGAAGTGCGCGATCGGGCCTATAAGTCCACTTGGCGTTAAAGTCGCGTTCGAGTACGAAGGCGCTAGTCTCACCTTTCGGAGTAACTCGCACGCGATAAATGCCGGACTCTGGCAACTGACCTATCCACTGATTGTCACTTTTGTCAACAACTCCCAGATTTTGACCGTTGGGGCTGTACAGTTGGGCTGTCAGTTTTCCCGCCCACAGCGAGAGTGTGAGTTCTCGCCCTTTGACGCCTTCAAAAATATAGGTGGTTGGTTGGCTGATGGTGGCTCGAATTTCCGAGGTTGACATTCGCTCGATCGGCTCTAGCTTCGCAACCGGGGCTGGGGTAACTGATGTTGGCTCGATCGGTTCTTGCTTAGCAACTAGGACAGAAGTAACGGGTGTATTAACAGTTTGTGTAATTTCCGCAGCGGCCATCCGCTCGCTCGGTTCAAATTTGGGGGCTACAGGGCTGGCAAATACGGATTTTGCCGTCATCATGAGTAGCATTCCAGTCAGTAAAATTAGTTTTTTCATGTCGCACTTGGCAGGGGTAAGGAGTTGTATATGGTTACTTGTGTTTGCCTGTTTGCACCGGATTAAGTAGGCGCGATCGCGATCGGCTACAGCAGTATAGAGGATACCTGAATTTCCCGTACTTGCACCAAACCTACTGGTAGCAAATTTACAATGCGGGAGCTAAGTGGTAGCCTCAGTTTGCCGTGACATTTTAATCATACTCCTGACAGCATAGTATCGGTGAAAATATTAGTAATTTGGTCAAGGAAAATTAAAGCTTTTATCGGGGAGTTGGCCCCAAAAAATGCCAACGCCCAAAAAACCCGGTATCTTCGCTCCGGGATTTAGCTTGCTACTAGAAAACCGCTATCACCCGCAGGGGGTGACGGTTTCTACTGTTAGCTGTTGCGGGCGATCGCACAAACTCTATTTTGTAGAGAGCGCTTAGAGGCGAGTAGCGTTTCTCCAGGCGGGTTTAGTTGCGATTTTTGTGCAAAACCGGGCTTTTACAGCGAGGTTTATTTGTACTAGAAACCCGACAGAATCTTTAGGTAAGCTTCTACTGTGTTCGACAAGCCCATTTCTAACGCTTCCGCAATTAAAGCGTGACCGATCGAGACTTCTAGTATATCAGGAATCGAGCAAAACTTAGCTAAATTTTGCAAATTTAAATCGTGTCCAGCATTCACTCCCAAACCTACAGATTGAGCCGCTTTAGCTGCTAAAACATACTGTTGAAAAACAGATTCTACATTCCCTTCACGAAAAGCAGTTGCATAGGGTTCCGTGTACAGCTCTACTCGGTCTGCTCCAACTTCTTTGGCTAGGGGCATGAGAGCAGCATCTGCGTCCATAAACAAGCTGACTCTGATGCCGTTGTCTTTTAATTTTTCAATAATTGGTAAGAGGCGATCGCGATTTTCGGGAATATCCCAACCGCTATCCGAGGTGAGCACGTCTGGAGCGTCTGGCACTAAGGTACACTGAGCCGGTTTGACATCGCAAACTATATCCATAAATGGCGGCTGAAACGGATTTCCTTCGATGTTGAACTCGACGGTTAGCATTTTGGCTAATTCGTAAACATCGGCAGCTTTGATGTGCCTTTCGTCGGGGCGGGGATGGACTGTGACGCCGTGCGCTCCAGCGGCGATTACTGTTTTTGCAGCTTCGGTAACGCTGGGAATGCCGATATTTCTAGAGTTTCTGAGGAGGGCGATTCTGTTGATGTTGACGCTGAGTTTTGTCATGGGATGTTAATCTTTAAGGTTGCTGCTACTATATTAATCGCTTTGGGAACGAAATCTTTAGCACTTTAGGTTATAGCGGTTCTCAAAAAGATGAGGTACGTTGTTGGGCTTCAGCCCTCTAGGTTTAATAGGATATTCTTGCACAAGATTGACAGTATATTGCTACAATCCTAAATTTTATGCCAATTGTTAAAACTTTCATATTACCTTGATAAACTGGTTTTACCGTTTTCGCGATCTGCGTGGCAAATTGCAGTGCCTTGTCGGTCATCTCTGGGTCGAAACGGCAGTCCTGTTTCCGTAATTTTGAGAATTGGTATTAGAGTATAATAGACCTCTTACAAAAATCGGAAAACACCCGGAAATTATCTGCGTTTATCTGTGTTGCATCTGTCTGACATCTGCGGTTGAAGGATCGAAGATATTGTAGGGTGCGTCAGCGAGGAGCCTAATTTTTAGGTGGGGAGCCAGAAGTGGCTGACGCACCCTACTACTAATTTTGAGAATTGGTATTAGAGTATAATTTAGCTTCTGCCTGCGGTAATATTTCTGCAAAAAAAGCCTCGGCTGTTTGCTGTTTTGCTGCTAAATCTTCCAGATTGGCAATGCAGAAAAGCGGTGTGACGCGATCGACTATTGCGGCCGGAAAATCTCGGGTGAAATATTTGAGTTTAAAGTCGTATCTGTGGGGACGGTAGATCGTGCCCAAGAGTTCCACCGGGTGCATCTCACTTTTGAAGAGGGCGAAGCATGACCGCATATAAGTTATTAGTTATAATCCCATATTTTCTGCGGTCATGCTTCGCCCCTACGGATATATTCGCCTTGCCTGAGATGCTCCCGTTCCACCAAGGGTAAAAGCGTGATGATTGTTGTGGGATGGGCGGGAGAGCCCGTCCTTTCTGCACGGGCTCTCCCGCCCATCCCACAAATTTGCTTAAGTTATTTAATTTCTATTCCTAAATGACCGCGATATATCTCTTTTTTGACCAGAGGTTGCAGCAAATCAAAACGAATTTTGATTTCGTTGAATCTGGCTTGCATTTGGGAAAGATGCTTGTTTGTATCCAAATGAGGCGGTACAATTAAATTGGCTTTGTGGCGAAGCATGACCGCATATAAATTATTAGTTATCATCCCATATTTTCTGCGGTCATGCTTCGCCCCTACGGATGTATTCGCCAAACCCAGATGCACCCTGTCCCTGTCTCTCGATTTCCAGAAATTCGTTGCGGCTGCTGCGCCGGAAAACGGCAAAATCAATTAGCAAGAACGGTGGGGTTTCTTTGAGTCGCCAAAAGCACTGGGATTGACCGTGCCAAGCAGGTTCTTGAACTCGATATTTGAGTTCGATTTCACCAATTTCGGCGATAGTTTTTTCGACAATCTCAAACGCTTGTTCGACGCAGTTATCTGCAACCACAACTGCAATATCGAGGTCTGACCATTCGTCTGTGTAGCCGTGGGCTGCTGAACCTCCCTGCCACAAAGCGAGAACAAAATCTAAAGGTTGTAGGGTTGAAACAATCTTGTCGAGAATGATTTGTCTCATGGGATCAAGCTATAGTTTGAGTTTTCCTTGGCTTCGACAAGTTTAACAAATATCGCGGGTTGAGATTGCTGGGGAACTGTTACGATCGCAATTGCTAATGTGTCCGGTTGGGTGGTGCTGCGGAAATTTAGACGGGAAGCGGCGAGGGAGAGCGGTATTTTTGGGGAAAGTGCGATCGCCCGCCAAGTAGCGAGAGGCATAATTAGTTAGTTGAAATACTCCCCGACCGTCGCGGACGGGGATTCTTCACGCTTCACCGACAGATACTACCGAAATAGTTTTACTCCGTCTCGACGTGCATTTAGAGTCGTGGCGATTCCCCATCCCGACTTTATTTATATTCTTGGCGGCATTCTCGTCGCGGTCGTGTGTAGCCCCGCAATTTACGCACTGCACTGACCGCACTTTTAAGTCTAGCTTGCCCCATTTGTATCCACATTCGGAACAAACTTGGCTGGTCGGTTCCCAACGACTAATTACTACAAACTCTCTGCCGTATTTGACCGACTTAGCCTCGCAAAATACTCTGAATTGTCGCCAACCCTGAAGGCTGATTGCCCTAGAAAGTTTGCGGTTTTTCATCATTGCCGACACATTCAAGTCTTCTAAGATGATGGCTTGGTTTTCGCTGACCACTTTAGTCGATAGCTTGTGCAGGAAGTCTTGGCGCGTGTCCGCAATTTTGTTGTGCGTTTTGGCTATTTTAATCCGAGTCTTTTCCCAGCCTCTGGAGCCTTTTTCTTGTCGGCTCAACTTGCGCTGCAACTTCCTCACTTTGCGGTCAATCTTTGTGTAGATTGGGCTTTCAGCTTTTGTGCCATCACTCATGAACGCGAAGGTTTTTATCCCCAGGTCAATCCCAATGCTTTGGTTTTTAGGATTGATATTGACTGGTTCGATCTCGACCACGAAACTGAGAAAATAACGGTTGGCACAGTCTTTAATTACTGTTACAGAACTAGGTTCAGACGGCAGTTCTCTTGACCAAATTGGATTTACACTCCCAATTTTTGCCAAGTAAACCGTTTCATTGTTAATTGAAAAACCGCCGCGAGTTAGTCTTGCCGATTGCTGATTGGTCTTTTTCTTAAACCTGGGACTGCCTAACTTTTTGCCTTTGGGCTTGCCATTGAGAGAGCTAAAAAAGTTTTTATAAGCAACACCTAAATCGGCGATGGACTGCTGCAATGGTATTGCTGAAACTTCTGACAGCCAGCACCTTTCTTCAGTCTTTTTCGCTTCAGTGATAAGCAATTTCTGCAAATCTCCGTTGCTTGACAATTTGGAGGAAGCCTTGCACAAAGCCAACGCATCGTTCCAAACTACCCGGACGCAGCCGAACAACCGACTTAAGCTTTGTCGTTGCTGGTTTGTTGGGTAGAATCGGTAGCGATATCTGGCTTTCACGTTGAGGTGCTATAGTTGGTCTGTTGCTCAATTATACATCGGTGCGCTCAAGATGAAAACTCTTCTTCGCAAAGAAAGGCACAGCATTACGGATCTGAAAATTCACTTGGTCTGTGTGACCAAATATCGTAGGTCGGTATTTACTGCCAACAGCCTTGCGGTGATTGAAGCGTCGTTTAGGGATGTGGCTAAGAAGATGAATTTTCAGATTCGAGAGTTTAATGGAGAAAGCGACCACATCCACGCTTTGATCGAGTATCCTCCCAAGCTATCGATTTCTGCTATGGTGAATGCACTCAAGGGCGTTTCTAGCAGGAAATATGGACAAGAGGGGTTTCCAAAGCCTTGCGGGAAAGAAGCTTTATGGAGTCCTAGCTATTTTGCTGCTTCTGTCGGAGGAGCGCCACTGGAAGTCCTCAAACGCTATATCCAGAATCAAGAAAAGCCGTCTTGAAAGACGGGGCTTTAAACCCATTTCTTTGGTAATCGCGATCGCCCGCAATTGAAAATCAGTCTTAAATTCTCACTCATCAGAAACCTGCCCGATGTCAGGTAACATGAGAAAGGATTAATTTTTAACAGCGCGGCATGGCTACTATTTGGGAACTCGACTTTTACAGCCGTCCAATCCTAGACGAGCGAGAGAAAAAAAAATGGGAAGTGTTGATTTGCGAAAGCCCGCTGAATGTAGGCGACAAGGCAGAATCTCTGTTTCGCTATTCGCAATTCTGCCCCAGTACAACCGTGAATTCCCTGTGGCTGGCTGGTGCAATTAAAGATGCGATCGCCTCTGCACCGAAACCACCCGAAAAAATCCGCTTTTTTCGCCGCCAAATGGCGAACATGATTACCAAAGCCTGCGAGGAATTGGATATTCCCTCAGCCTCCAGCCGCCGCACCCTCGCCCTCAGCCTGTGGCTGGAAGAACGGATGCAAGACGTTTATCCCGCCGAACCGGGTTATCAGCCGGTTGTGAACCCCACCGTTCAATTTGTACCCGAAACGCCCATAGCGCTGCCGGATGCCTTAATCGGCGAAAAATGGTCGTTTGTGAGTTTACCGATCGCAGCTTTTGACGAAATGTCCGAGTGGGATATTGGATTTGGCGAAGCTTTCGGACTCCCGATGACACGCCTCGCCCCGGAAACACAAATTCCAGGATTAATCATCTACTCATCGAGAGCAACGGCTTTAGCAGGTTGGATGTCGGGTTTGGAATTAGCTTTTCTCAGATATGATAGCGCCCCTATCCCTAGGCTGGTATTAGATACGGGAGCTAACGATCGCTGGATTATAGCTAATCTCAGAGACTCAGCAACTGAGAAAGAAGCGAAAGGATTTGAAGCGGCGAAAAAGCAAGCAAAACAAGTACATTTTTTAGCAATTCAGTCGAATCCACAATCGGAATCTTTTGCAGGATTTTGGCTGCTGCACGAACTAACTAATTAACTAACTAATTAGTCGATCCCTTGGCAATAACCGATCTGGCATCGGTCGCAAAAATTTGGTAATTGGTAATCGGTAATTGGTAATTGGTAATTGGCAATCGGTAATTGGTAATTGGCAATCGGTAATTGCTTCCAATGACAAATGACAACCGACAAATGACAACAGTCAACTACCAACTGCCAACTGCCAACTGTCAACTGTCAACTGCCAACTGTCAACTGTCAACTGTCAACTGTCAACTACAACAATGACCAATCACCAATCAGCAGAACAACTGCTAGAATTAGCCACCAAAGCAGGTGCCGAAGCTGCTGAGGTATT
This sequence comes from Microcoleus sp. PH2017_28_MFU_U_A, assembly GCF_020738035.1. NCBI lineage: Bacteria > Bacillati > Cyanobacteriota > Cyanophyceae > Oscillatoriales > Microcoleaceae > Microcoleus > Microcoleus sp. PH2017_28_MFU_U_A. The sequence goes on along the minus strand of NZ_JAEQCX010000111.1, from coordinate 26,280 downwards.
GGAATCGCAATCGCTCTCGCGGCCGGTCTTTTTTGAAGCAAACCGCCTCAAACAGCTAGAAACTGCCCAAGCAGAAGGCATTGCGCTGCGGCTGTGGCGGGACGGGCGGCCGGGTTTGGCGGTGGCCTACGGGCCCGTGGAACCGCAGATTTTGGTTGATCGCGCGATCGCACTTTCGCAACTCAACGAGCCGGAAACCATCGAACTCGGCACCGGTGACAAAGTTGTGTATCCCGATCGCGGAGTGTCAATCCCAGCCGAACAGCTAGTAAACTGGGGAAAAGAAGCGATCGCGATCGTCCGCGAAGCCTATCCCGAAAGCCTCTGCACCGCCGAACTCGACTGCGAAATCGAAAGCACCCGCTTGCTGAATACCAGAGGCTTGGATTCTAGCCACACCGACACCACCCTCAGCGGTTATTTGTCAGCAGAATTAGTCCGCGGCGAAGATTTCCTCAACATTTGGGATGGCGAAACCGAACGCGGCACCCTCGACTTAACCACCAGCGCCAAGCGCGTTTTGCAGCGTTTGGAATGGGCGAAAGAAAATGTAGCCCCCGCCACGGGCCGCGTGCCGGTACTGTTTACAGCCAAAGCAGCCGATTTGCTGTGGGGGACTGTCTGTGCGGCGTTGAATGGTAAACAGGTACTCGAAGGCGCTTCTCCTTGGAACGATCGATTGGGCCAACAAGTAACATCGCCCCTTGTCACTCTCTCGCAGCAGCCGGATATCGGGCCCTATAGCTGTCCTTTTGATGACGAAGGTACTCCCACTCGGGCGATCGTCTTTATCAACAGCGGAGTATTGCAGCTATTTTATACCGATCGCACCACCGGTCGAGCCTTGGGAAGCGGCACCACCGGCAACGGATTTCGCCCCGGTTTGGGCAGCTATCCAACGCCGAGTTTGTTTAATGTTTTGATTAAACCAGGAGAGCGATCGTTAATTGACTTAATCACTCAATTAGACGACGGCATTGTCATCGATCAAATGCTTGGCGGCAGTGCCGGAATTTCCGGCGATTTTTCAATTAACGTCGATCTCGGCTACAGAGTCAAAAAAGGTCAAATAATCGGCAGAATCAAAGACACCATGGTAGCCGGCAACGTCTACAGCGTCCTCAAACAATTGGTAGAATTAGGAGGAGACTCCGAGTGGAACGGTTCTTGCCACACACCATCTGTAATTGTAGAGGGATTGTCCGTCACCGGCAAAAACTAAATTCATGGGAATTGGGCAAACAGGGCATACGGCATTGGTAATCGATAATGGGTAATCGTTCATAGTTAATAGTTAGTGGTTAGTGGTTAAGCCCAAGTGCATTTAAATTGTGCAGTCAAGTTTGATAAAATGCTTGTGGGTGGGGTGCATCTGGTTTTAACAAATATGTTTGTAGGGGCGAAGCATGACCGCAGTCAATATGGGATTATAACTAATAATTTATATGCGGTCATGCTTCGCCCTCCCCAAAAGTGAGTGAGATGCACCCGTGTGGTGGCTCCCAGAAACCGCCCAAAAAATACAATTAAGATGCCCAACAGCTTAGTAGTTAATAGTTAGTGGTTAGTGGTTAGTGGTTAGTGGTTACTTGTGAGGAGTTTTTCTAATAAAAAATAACCAATTCCCAATTCTCAATTCCCTGTTTGGCCAATCCCTTCGCTCCGCCCAATTCCCAATTATCCATTCCCAATTCCCAATTCCCAATTCCCCATTCCCCATTCCCAATTCCCAATTCCCCATTCCCCATTCCCAGACATAATATGCGTATTTGTTTTATCGGCGACTCTTTTGTCAATGGTACAGGCGACCCCAAATATCTTGGTTGGACAGGACGTGTTTGTGCGGCAGCCAGCGGGCAAAGACAGGATATCACCTACTATAATTTAGGAGTGCGGGGAGAAACCAGTACGGATATAGAAACTCGGTGGTTCAGCGAAATTTCTTGTCGCTTACCTCACTACTGCGACGGCAGAATAGTATTTTCCTTTGGCGTCAACGACACTTATTTTGAAAACGGAAAAACTCGCGTCTTACTTGAAAAGTCAATTGAAAATCTCCGCTATATTCTCAACTCTGCGAAAGAAAGAGTGCCAGTCTTAATGATAGGGCCGCCGCCAGTTATTGATGTCGAGCGCACAATCAGAATAGCCAGTTTATCCGAGCAGTTTTCCCAAGTTTGTAGCGAGTTAAATGTGCCTTATTTAGATATTTGTACCCCGCTGGAAAAATCAGAGATTTGGATCGAAGAACTTACCAACAATGACGGTTCCCATCCTCGGGCTGCTGGTTACAAGGAAGTGGCTAAAATAATTCACAATTGGGAGGCTTGGAAAGATTGGTTTAAAAATATAAACATATCAGATAAAGAGACGGTAACTCTGTTTAGAGCAGTCGGAAAAAAAGAAATGGAATTAATTAAAGAAAGCGATTTTCTGGTATTTCCGCCGCGACTGTCTTTCCAGCCTATTTTTTATCCCGTACTTCACAAAGCATATGCCATACAAATTGCACGAGATTGGAATACCAAAGATGCAGCATCGGGATATTTTGGTTATGTAACCAGGTTTAGAGTTTTGGCTGAATTCTTGAATAAATATCCCGTCCAAACAGTCGGCAGTTCGATTCACCAAGAGTATTGGATTCCAGCAGAAGAGTTGGCAGACTTCAATCGCAATATTGTCGGCAAAATTGAAATTTTTGCTGAATATCAACCGTAAAATAGAATCAACAGGACTTACGGATTGCTGCTCAGAAACCGGGTTTTTTCCTAAGAAACTGGTCGATCGCCTTTAATTCCTGTAAAAAATCGGTTTCTATAGGTTGGACTGGCTCAATCTCGATAAAATAGGAGGAATGACAGATGTTAGATTTTAATCAATTTGAAGTTGTGAGTTTTGACTGCTACGGCACCCTCATAGATTGGGAAAGTGGGATATTACCAGTCTTGAAACAGTTGCTGTCCAACCGCGAAATCGATTTTAGCGATGAGGGAACTTTAGAAATGTTTGCTGAGTTTGAATCGGAACTGGAAAAAGACAAGGGTGAGTATATCAAATATCGGGAAATCCTGCAAGAAATAGTCAGAAAAATTGGTAAAAAATTTAGTTTTGAACCGACAGAAACAGAGTCGGCAACAGAAATTAATTGTTTGGTTGAATCGATAAAAAATTGGCAGCCTTTCCCGGATACAGTTGCAGCTTTGAGAGCGCTCAAGCAAAAATATAAATTGGCGGTAATTTCCAACATTGATGACGATTTGTTTGTTGGTACTGCCAAACATTTAAAAGTTGAATTCGATTGGGTAATTACGGCGGAACAAGTACGATCGTACAAACCGTCAACTCGCAACTTTGAAATGGCGATCGAGAAAATGGGCATACCACCGTCAAAACTCCTGCACGTCGCTCAAAGCCTGTATCACGACATTGTACCAGCCTCATATATGGGAATATCGACAGTTTGGGTAAATCGGAGATACGATCGAACAGGATTTGGTGCGACACTGCCGGCCAGCGCCCAGCCGGATTTAGAAGTGCCGGATTTGACAACGCTGGTGGAGGCGATCGCCTAAATAACCGCAGATGTCAAAATAGTTGCTTGAAATTACCAAAAGGTGGAGATTAGGATGAAGTTTAAAATCTTGACTGGACTGTTGACAGGATTAGTTGTTTCAACAACCACAGGTTTAGTAAATTGTCAACCGAGTTATGCCGAAAATAAAAGCTTTTCATTGAGAATTCCAATCGACCAAAATTTCAGATTGTTGGCTTCAACGAAGGTGGATTTAGGCGCGCAGGTAGCGAGTGAGGTTTTGACACAAAACCAAACAGCGGAAGAATTTTACAATCAGGCTGTAGAGAAGTACAAACAAGGAGATTATCCGGGTGCTATAGAGTCTTACACTCAAGCGATTAAACTCAACCCCAATTATGCCGAGGCCTATAACGATCGCGGTGTTGTCCGATCGAACTCAGGAGACAAGCAGGGTGCGAAGGCAGATTTTGACCAGGCAATAAAAATTAAGCCCAATGATGCTAATGCCTATATCAATCGAGGCAATCTCCGCGATGAGTCAGGAGACAGACAGGGTGCGATCGCAGATTACGACCAAGCCATCAAAAATAACCCCAACAATGCCACCGCCTATGTCAATCGGGGCAATGTCCGGGATGACTCAGGAGACAGTCAAGGTGCGATCGCCGATTACGAACAAGCCCTGAAAATTAACCCCAACTATGCTTTAGCCTACTACAATCGGGGGATTACTCGATCGAGGTTAAAAGACAAGCAGGGTGCGATCGCAGATCTTCAGAAATCCACAGAATTATTTCAGAAACAAGGCAATAAAGTTCTTTACGAAAAGGCAATAAATATAATTAATAGACTTCAAGAATCACCATAAACCAATACGGTGGACTTAACGCTTTTTGACGAATGTCATCTCAAGATTTTCTAGGCAATACAGGCATTTCTTGAAAGTCAGATTGTTCTTAAGTCAACCGTATTGTACCATAAACAACTAAACTATTGACCGCATCGATCCATGCCAAGATAAAACTTTTGAGGATCAAACTGTCTCGCCCACTACTCAATTTTCAACTTAAACTATGAATTTACTCTGCCGACTACCAGCGACATTAATTGGTGTGACTGCAACTATTTTGATCTCCCAATCCCCGGCAGTTTACGCCAGAGAAGCTAAATCAATCACTGTTAAATCAATTACTGGGCAGATTGATACTTACGATCGAGTGGATTTGTCTGTCCAAGTTGCGAGTGAGCTATCGGCGGCAGGGGAAACAGCGGAGGATTTTTACAATCAGGGTGGACAGAAGTACGACAAAGGAGATTATCAGGGTGCGATAGAAGCTTACAGTCGAGCAATTGCGCTTAATCCTAATTATACTTCTGCCTATAACGATCGCGGTAATGCCCGTTCAGCCTCAGGAGACAATAAGGGTGCGATCGCAGATTACAACGCAGCCCTGAAAATTGACCCCAACTATGCTAATGCCTACTACAACCGAGGGATTGCCCGCTCAGGCTCAGGAGACAACCAAGGTGCGATCGCCGATTTCGACGCAGCCCTGAAAATTAATCCTAAGTATGCCGAAGCCTACGGCAATCGAGGCAATGCCCGCAATAGATTAGGAGACAAGCAAGGTGCGATACAAGATTACAACGAAGTTCTGAAAATTAATCCCAACGATGCCAAAGCCTACTACAACCGCGGGAAAACTCGCTATCAATTGGGAGACAAGCAGGGTGCCCTCGCCGATTACAACCAAGTTCTGAACATTAACCCCAACGATGCTGCGGTATATACCAGTCGGGGTAATGTTCGCGATGAATTAGGAGACCAACAGGGAGCAATCGCCGATTACGAAAAATCCCTGAAAATTAACCCCAACTATGCCTTTGCCTATCTCAACCGTGCTATTACGCGATCGAGCTTAGGAGACAAACAGGGAGAGGTGGCAGACCTTCAGAAAGCCGCAGACTTATTTCAGCAACAAGGAAACAAAGAGATGTACCAAGAGGTACTAAAGATAATTAAAAGAATTCAAGGGACAACATAAAATTTTCCTTAATCTAATATCTGAAAGTCGCTAGAATCGCAGAAACTTTCAGCTTTGACAGTTATAAAACCACACTCAACCATCAACTAAAATCATGAATTTTAATCGACGACTACCAGCAGCATTAATTGGTTTAACTGCAACTATTATCATCGCCCAGCCGCCCGCAGTTGCAACAAACTCTGCCAAATCAATCAGTGATAGTTATGCTCGAATGGATTTGTCTGTGCGTGTGGCCAGCAAGCCTCTGGGGAACGAGCAAACAGCAGAGGAATTTTATAATCTGGGTGTCAAGAAGTACCGCGAAAAAGATTATCCGGGTGCTATAGAGGCTTACGATCGAGCAATTGCGCTTAATCCTAATTTTGCCAATGCCTATATCGGTCGGGGTAATGCCCGGGATGATTTAGGAAACAGCCAGAGTGCGATCGCCGATTACGACCAAGCCATAAAAATTGACCCCAAAAATGCCTCAGCCTACTTGAACCGGGGTGTTACCCACTTAAGGTTAAAAAACAATCAGGCTGCGATCGCCGATTACAACCAAGCCATAAAAATTGACCCCCAATATGCTGAAGCCTACATCAAGCGGGGTTTTATCCTGTATATCTTAGCAGACAATCAAGCTGCCCTCGCCGATTACAACCAAGCCATAAAAATTGACCCCAATAATGCACCAGCCTACATAGGCCGGGGTGGTGTACGCGCACAATTAGGAGACAGGCAAGAAGCGATCGCAGATCTTCAGAAAGCCGCCGACTTATTTCAGAAACAAGGAGACAATGAGAGTTCTCAAAAGGTGCTAGAGTTAATTAAAAAAATTCAAGGCACACCGTCAAGTCCTCAATAATCTAGAGAGCATCGAACACGCTAACTTGGGTAGTGCGCCCTCTTGAACTCGCACTACCAAAAACAACTTTTTGCAAAAAAGAGTATAAGTAGGAGGGTAGGCAAAGAAAGGTACTACCCCTACAGATTTATCTAAATCATTTATGATTCAATACGCTTGGGTTAGCAATTGTCCGAAGAGAGGAACGAAGCATAAGCCCTAGCCCTTTCAGGGCGGCTTCGCCAACGGGCAGGCACGCGCCAACGCAGAGTCTATTTTTCATATCGTTTTATTGACCGGACGGTCTTAACCCAAGCGTATTGATTTATGATTGCCATATCAAAAATATTTACTGTTTGGTATAACACAGGATTTCTCAGATTTGACAGTTCGGAAAAAATAAATTTTTAACTAAAATTATGAACTTACATCACCGAATACCAGCAACATTAATTGGTTTAACTGCAACTATTTTCATCGCCCACCACCCCGCAGTTGACGCCAGAGAAGCTAAATCGATCGCGGCCGCACAGATTGAGCATTACGATCGAGTGGATTTGTCCGTGCAGCTTGTGAGTGAGGCTGGGGCGCCTGGGATGACGGCGGAGGAATTTTATAATTTGGCTGGACAGAAGTACCACCAAGGAGATTATCAGGGCGCTGTAGAGGCTTGCGATCGAGCAATTAAGCTTAATCCTAATTATGCCAATGCCTATATGGGCAGGGGTATCGCCCGAGCAAAATTAGGAGACAAGCAGGGTGCGAAGGCAGATTTTGACCAAGCCCTGAAAATTGACCCTAATTATGCGTTAGCCTACTACAACCGAGGTTTAGTCCGCGATCAATTGGGAGACAAGCAGGGTGCGATCGCCGATTACGACCAAGCCCTAAAAATTGACCCCAACAATGCTCATGCCTACTATAACCGAGGTGTCACCCGATCGAGCTTAGCAGACAAGCAGGGTGCGATCGCCGATTACGACCAGGCTATAAAAATCAACCCAGACTATGCTGAAGCCTACGCCAACCTTGGTATTGCGCGAGCGATATTAGGAGATAAGCAGGGTGCGATACAAGATTTACAAAAAGCCGCCGACTTATTTCAGAAACAAGCAAGAAAAGATGATTATGAAAAGGCACTAAACCTAATTAAAAGAATTCAAGAAAAATCATAAATTTTTCAACACTTTGTAATCTCAATTAATGTCGCAGCTAATTCATCTTCTTTAATGTGTTGCCACTCTAATTAAATTTGCTTCATTTTGGAACAATGCTTAGGCAAGAACAAAGATATATAAACCCTGCTCTTCCTACTTTGACCATAACTGTTCAACCTCCTGACATCGATGTATTAGACCGTCGTCTTGTAAAATGATTATTTACGAGAACTGCTATAGTATAGAAATCAAAATTATGGCATCGAAAAAATAGTAAATTAGCCATTAATATTTGCTGTATTTCCCCAAACATACCGAATGTTTGCTAAAGTCTAATCGAGCATACAATTCTTAGGTCATCTACCCTATTTATGCCGTACATTACTATCCCTAAACAACTTAGGGAACCTTCCAGCGTCATCGAATCTCAGCTTTTTTTACGCCCCAAACGCCTCGCTATTTTTGAAGCTTGCCTGATCGGTTTAATTTCAGGATTGGCTGGCGTCTTGCTCAAATTAGGAGTCGGATGGCTCGGCAGTTGGCGAGTTGCTACCTCAACGCTAATTCCAGCTTTAATTTTGCTTCCGGCTGTCGGTTTATTAGGCGGGTTTCTAACAGGTTTTTTAGTTGAACGTTTCGCTCCAGAAACTGCTGGTAGTGGCATTCCTCACGTCAAAGCTGCCCTCGCTGGTGTCAATCTTTCTTTGAATTTACGAGTAGCTGTCGTTAAACTTCTGACCACTATTTTAGCAGTTGGTTCCGGTTTAACCCTGGGAAGACAAGGCCCAACCGTCCAAATTGGAGCGTCTTTGGCCGGCTGGATAGGTAACTTGATGCCGACTTCCCCAGACTACCGCCGCCAATTGATTGCTTGCGGTGCAGCGGCGGGACTGGCTGCTGGTTTTAATGCTCCGATTGCAGGGGTTTTGTTTGTAGTTGAAGAACTGCTGCACGATGTTTCTGGCTTGACTTTAGGTACGGCAATTATTGCTTCTTTCATCGGTGCGGTTGTTTCGCAGCTTTTGGGCGGAGATAGTTTAAATCTCAATTTGCGAGAGTATAAAATTAGTTTTTTTCCTCAGGAAATTCCGTTCTATATACTGTTAGGAGTTTTAGCGGGATTGCTGGGAGCTTTGTTCAGCAAAGGGATTATTGCTGGTTTGCACTTCAATCGAAAAACGCTGAAATTAGCCTTACCTTGGCGAATTGCTTGTGCGGGGTTTATCTGTGGTATAGTCATCGCTGCTTTGCCAGAAAATTTTCGCAATAATACTGGTTTGCGCGAGTTTTTGCTAACCGGAGAAGCTAGCGGAACCACCAGTTTAATTGCTTTTATCGCTCACTTTTGTTTGACAATTCTTTCCGCAGCTTCGGGAGCTCCGGGAGGATTGTTTGCACCTTCTTTAGTTCTCGGTTCGGCACTCGGCCATATCGTGGGAATTATCCAAGCACATTGGCTGGGTGTTGGTTTGCCGGTAACTTACGCTTTGGCGGGAATGGGAGCGTTTTTTTGTGCGGTTTCTAGGGCGCCGATTACGGCGGTAGTTATTGTGTTTGAAATTACGGCGGATTTCAAATTGGTGCTACCTTTGATGATCTGTTCTGTAGTTGCTTATTTAGTCGCCGAAAAGGTGGACAGCGGCTCTTTGTACGATCGCCTTTTGGAGTTTAGCGGCATTCATCTCACCAAAGATAAACCTGCGGTTGATGGTTTGAGCGACTTGTACGCAGCTAACGTGATGCAGCGCCGAGTTGAAACTCTTTCGAGTCAACTGACTTTCGATGAAGTGATGCAGGCTTTTTCGCGATCGCACCACCGCGGCTTTCCGGTAGTTGAAAATGGTAAACTGGTCGGCATTATCAGTCAAACCGATTTAGCAAAAGCCAGCGAGCAGAATTTGTCCGGCAAGACACTGCTCAAAGAATTTATGACTGCACAGCCGATCGCAGTCAAAGCCAAGGATACCCTAAGCGAGGTACTGTACAGACTCAATCACTACAATATCAGCCGCTTGCCCGTCATAGAAGGACGGCATCTAGTTGGAATTATTACTCGCAGCGACATAATCCGAGTAGAATCCGATCGCCTCAGCGGAGAAACAACCCAAGGCCCGCATCCAGAACCATCCTATGTAGTGTATCAAACCAGAGCGCCACAAGTCGGAAACGGCCGCTTATTAGTGCCGCTTTCCAACCCGCAAACAGCACCCGCCTTGCTGCGACTCGCGGCCGCCATTGCGCGCGATCGCAATTATGAATTAGAATGCCTGCAAATCATCATCGTACCGCGCAACAGTTCCCCCTCAGAAAGCGCAGTGCGAACCACAAAAAGCCGCCGCCTGCTGCAACAAGCCGAGCGCATTATCCGCAATTGGAACTTGCCAGTACACACTCAAATTCGGGTAGCTCACGACGTGCCTCACGCGATTTTAGAGACAATTAGGGAGCGTCACATTGACCTAATTTTGATGGGCTGGCAAGGCGAATTATCCACAACTGGACGCATTTTTGGCGATGTGGTCGATACCGTAATTCGGCAAGCAGGCTGCGAAGTAGTTTTAGTTAAATGGAGCGAAAAACTATTAGTAACACGCCAGAAAAATGAGTTTTCAGCCGCTAGCAGCGGGCGGGAATATGCGTCTACAGAATGGCAGTTAAATGCCGCAGGAGTTGATGACGCAGAAAATTCTCAATTTGTGACATCAAATTCATCAGCGACACCAGAGACTGAATTTTCCTCGCCCAATTCCGACATTCGGGCGCCAGAATTGGGATTGCACACACTGATGGGTTTGCAGCGCTGGTTAGTACCAATTCGCGGCAGTTACAAGCAAGCTGCGGCATTGCGGCTGCTACCTGCTTTCGTGGCTGCGAGTGCCTTATCGGAGATTAAATTGTGTCAGGTGCACCAGCCTTCTGTTGCGGAGCCCTCGCGCGCCGAATTAAAGCAAGCTGCGAAGTTTATTCAGGGGCGGGTTAGTTGTGAAGTAATAGTGACTGCGGTTTGCGCTAAGTCGGTGTCGGATGCTTTAATTGATTTGGCTCAAAACGATCAATGTGATGCGATCGTCCTGGGAGCCAGTCGCGAAGGGCTGCTGAAACAGGTGATTCAGGGGAACATCCCGGAAGCTGTGGCGCGCGGATGCGACTGTACAGTCATATTAGTGCGATCGGCATCCTAGCAAAATCATACCATTGGCGATCTTAGATTTTAGTCGTAGCGTGCGTCGCCATCAACAATCCCTAAATCATAACGGTGTTCAAAAAGATGAGGTACGTTGTTGGGCTTCAGCCCCTCTTAGTGTTTATTATATAAGCCGTCAGCCATACCTCATCTTTTTGAGAAAGGCTATATATGCAAAATCATCAAGCGACGCACCTTACACTTTAGCAAAATCCTAAGCTGTACCGCATTTAAATCGTATATTTTGAGATGTGAGTCGTAGGGTGCGTCGCACTCGAACATCCCTAAATTATATCAACAATCTCATGAATCCGCATCTTTCACGTGGAGGCTTGTACAAATGTTTTTATGAATAATTTATACCAATTTTCAACGAAATAACAGTATTCTTGTTCCCCCCCTGATTCATGGGGGGGCTAGGGGGGGTCGAAGAGTGTTGCACAATTTTAGAGAAATGGTATTAATTAATCAACCCTCAATAAACCCCAAGGTGCGCCAGGGCAAAAATCCTGAATTTGTATTGAAAACCTTCTCACCTCAATAAACCCAAGGTGCGTCAGGGCAAAAATCCTGAGTTTGTATTGAAAACCTACTCGCCTGACGCACCCTACAATCAATAACCAATAACCAATAACCAATAACCAATAACCAATAACTAATTATGGTTCACTTTAACGTCGGCTTTCAAAATTTTAATTCCTTCGCCGACATTACCCTATCGCTGGCGAAAACCTTAGACAAAATGGGGATTTCTATTTCAGTCGAACCCTCAGAAATCGCATCTCACCTCACACGCTATTCCACAGCCGAAGAAAACCACCTCCTAGCCAAGTGGATGAACACCGCACCATCAGATTTATTTCAGCTAAAATGGTCTCATTATTGGAAACCTTTCTTTTTAAAAGAACTCAGCGGACACCTCAACTTAGAATTTTTTGCCATCAATTACGAATTCGCCAGAAATGATGATGAATATGATTACTGGATTTACGATGCTGTCAACAATTCATCCCACATCATAGCCGTCAGTGAATATTCTAAAAACGTTTTAGTCCAAGCTGGATGTCCGACAAAAAAAGTCTCCGTCATACCTCTAGGTTTCAATCCTTTAATTTCGCAACTCTATTCTTCCAGACCTAAAAAAAACCAGAACGATGTAAAATCTATTCTGCACATGACCAATTCTTTTGACTTGTATAGATTTGGCACGGATCTCGCCATCCAAGCATTTTATCAAGAGTTTCAAGATGATGCCAACGTAGAGTTGATCGTCAAAGATGGTGGCAAAAATCCTGATGCCATAACCGAACATATCATAAATATGGAAAGACAATTCGGCAAATTAAAGCCGAAAATAGAGATAAAGCCTAAATTTTTTACTAAAACAGAACTAGCGGATTTATACTTATCAGCAGATGCTTTTTTGGCTCCGTTTCGTGGCGAGGGTTTTGCGATTAAAATTTTGGATGCCTTTGCTGCGGGTTTACCAGTCGCTATGACTGTGTACGGTGGCCCGACGGAGTACGCAAATAGTGCTAACTGTTATCCCATTGCTCACGATCTAATTCCCGTCGGAGAATGTTACGATACTCAGTATCTTAAAATTAGAAATGCTCCTCATTGGGCCGAACCAAATGTTGAGTCTGTTCGCGAACAGTTGCGAAAAATTGTGGAGGATCCCATGCGTTTTCAGGTAGCCCAAAAAGCTCGGGAGACGGCGGATTTATTTAATTGGGAAGCGACAGGCAAAAAATTGTTAAGATTAATGCGAGAGTTGTTTTAGGAGCAGAAATTATGGGACTCGAACGCAAAATGTTTAGGGGAATGTTTTCGCCTAGCGAAGTGGTAAGATTGAAGCAGCCTTGTTTTACTCCTGGGCGATTGTTTGAAGCAGGAAATTATAACGCTGCCGATTTGCCGGATGTGGCTTTTGATATGGGTTTAGTAGATTATTTGCCGCCAGTCAAAGGCAAGAGTGCAGAAAATTTCAACGCCCCGAACCCCCAACCTCAAAACCTTGAGGACTAAACTCCCGCTAGCAGCAAGGACTTGAGTTCTAAACATTCCCTTTTGTAGTAAGGACTTGAATCCTGAAAATTTAAATCATCAAAGACTCAAGTCCTGACTGCCAAAAATATCAAGTTAATTTAATTTAACCCTTTTGCTCAATCTGGGCAATTAACTCTTTCAAAACTTTACTAGCTTTATCATTTTCAATCTGACAAGTTCCCGCATTCCGGTGGCCGCCCCCACCATATTTTAACATTAACTCCCCTATATTAGTTTGAGAAGTTTTGTTGAAGATTGACTTACCAACGGCGAAAACAGTATTTTGTTGCTTCAGTCCCCATAGTGTGTGAATCGAGATATTGCACTCGGGGAACAAAGCGTAAATTACAAAACGATTTCCCGCATAAATCACATCTTCGTTACGCAAATCTAAAACGACTAAATGATCGTAAACTTTGGCGCAGCGCTGTATTTGGTCTTCAAATTTTTGGGATTGCTCGAAGTAAAGGTCTACTCTTTCTTTCACATCAGAAAGCTGCAAGATTTCATCGATGGTATGATTTTTGCAGTAATCAATTAACTCCATCATTAACTGATAATTGGAAACCGTAAATTCTTTAAACCTGCCCAAGCCAGTGCGGGCGTCCATCAAGAAGTTTAACAGCACCCATTCTTCCGGTTGCAAAACCTCTTCTTTGGCAAATTGAGCGGAGTCTGCTTTGTCAACTGCTAGCATCATCGCCTCGGAAATATCAGGAAATTTTGCTCTGCCTCCATAATATTTATACAGCACTCTGGCTGCGGAAGCTGCATAGGGGTCAATGATGTGGTTGATTTTGATTTTTTCATGTCTGAGAGTTTCGCTAAAATGGTGATCGAAAGCTAGATGAACTCCCTCAACATATGGTAAATTGGTGGTAATATCGTTATTTGTTATTTCGATTTTTCCATCCTGCATATCTTTAGGATGCACGAATTTAATCTCGTCTATCATATCGAGTTCTTTGAGTAAAACGGCACAGACAAGACCGTCAAAATCACTGCGGGTGACTAATCTGTATTTTTTAGTGAGTGGCATATGCTTCTCTGATAGGCAGGGACTGATTATAAGACAATATAACTTATTACTCGATCGCTGGACAATATGAATGCAGACCCTTACGCTTGGCTAGAGAAGTCCCTGGACACTGTTCGCCGGGCCGATTGGTATCGATCGCCACAATTGATCGAAAGCTGTCCGGGGCCTGTGGTAAAATTAGCAAGCCGTTGGCTGATTAACTTTGCCAGCAACGATTATCTGGGACTTGCCGGCGATGACAGGTTGATTCAAGCGGCGATGGCTGCAACTAAGGAATTTGGTACGGGTGCGACGGGTTCGAGGTTAGTCAGCGGACACCGCGATTTGCACCGACAGCTAGAACTGGCTATTGCTAATTTAAAACAAACTGAAGACGCTTTAGTATTCAGTTCCGGGTATTTAGCGAATTTAGGGGCGATCGCATCAGTTGTCGGCCAGCGCGATTTGATATTATCTGACAAGTACAATCATTCGAGTCTCAAAAATGGAGCCATACTCAGCCGTGCAACAGCGCTAGAGTACAATCACTGCAATCTTGAGGATTTAAAAGCCAAGCTAGAACAAAATCGTGCTAAATTCCGCAAGTGTTTAATTATTACCGATAGCGTGTTTAGCATGGATGGGGACTTGTGTCCGCTGCCGGAGTTGTTAGCTTTGGGCGAGCAATTTAACTGTATGGTATTAGTAGATGAAGCTCACGCTACAGGAGTTTTCGGTGCTAGCGGTGCCGGTTGTGCAGAACATTTCGGCTGTAAGGGATTGCCGCTAATTCAAGTTGGCACGCTTAGCAAAGCTTTGGGAAGTTTGGGCGGCTACGTTGCGGGCTCCGCTACTTTAATTGATTTTCTCCGCAATCGAGCCGCGAGTTGGATTTATACTACAGCATTGACGCCGGCTGACACGGCGGCTGCTTTGGAAGCTGTGAGAATTGTACAGCAAGAACCAGAGCGCCGAGTTCGGTTGCAACAAAATATTGAAACTTTCAAATATGGGGCGATTACCAATCGCCAATTACCAATTAGCAATTCCCTCTCCCCAATTTTCAGTCTGCTGTTAAAAGATGCAGCCACAGCTTTAGCAGTTAGCAGCCAACTCAAGGAAATGGGTATTTTGGCTGTGGCGATTCGGCCTCCGACTGTCAGTGTCAGTCGCATTCGGATTTCGCTGATGGCAACTCACGAGCTCGCACACCTTCACCATTTGCTAGAGGTGCTGGGGGAAGTTTTCAGTTTTGACTAAGGCACGTACCTTTGCTTTGGCGCTTTTGCCCAAGCGCAACTACGTACCTAAGAGCGCCCAAGCGCAACTACGTACCTAAGAGCGCCCAAGCGCAACTACGTACCTAAGAGCGCCCAAGCGCAACTATGTACCTAAGAGCGCCCAAGCGCAACTACGTACCTAAGAGCGCTGAAGCGCAACTACGTACCTTTGATTTGGGAAATTATTTTGTTGGCGATCGGGAATCTGACCGACGCCTACTATTTAAATTATTGGAAATGTCAAGATATCGCTATTGACTTATGCGATATAGTATACACTATTGTGGTCGATCGGTCAATAACTGTAAACTTTTTGTAAATTTAGATACTTTTTGAAATTTTGCGCTATATTAAAGAAGTAGGAGTTACACCAAATTTAATATAAGGAAAGTTCACCATGAACACAAATCGCCAAAACGTAAAAAAAATCGCTGAAACCCACCGCGCTAACATTCAAAAGCAACTGATGCACCGCATCGAAGTCGCTAGAGCCAGTGGCAATCAAGATTTGGTTCGGGTGCTTGAAGATGAGATGAGACAGCTTTAAGTCGCTGCCACTAAAATTAGCCCGTAGTTTGGTTGAGAGGGTTGCGCGAGAAATGCAGAATTCCCGCAACCTCTACCCGATAATTTTTCAATCCTCTCTTAGTTGGTAGAAAAAAACCCGGTTTCTTGAAGAAACCGGGTTTTTTATTGAACTTTTGGCTGCGAAATGTTCACCTGACTGGGATAAAAACCAATACGGTAAGGTTTGTAGTGCGGACTTCAGTCCGCCGCCCCAGAGCGGACTCAAGTCCGCACTACGAACCGCAATAAGTAAGGTTTGTAGTGCGCCATCCCATTCCTCTGCCCCAGAGCGGACTGAAGTCCGCACTATGAACTGAGCCGCACGACGAACTGTTTTTGAGTAATTTACCGGAGATGATATCCTTCATCCTCAATCGAAAATCGAAAATCTGAAATCGAAAATTGTATTATCTGCCTCCGACTACAACATTTTTGATCCGTAAATGGGGGCCGCCGACGCTGACAGCTAAACCGCTTTGGCCGCCTTTTCCGCAGCCGCCGTAGGCATAAACTGAGTCGTTGCCGATCGACTCTATATCCTTTAAAGTCTGAAATACGTTGCCGCTTAACGTGACATCACTCACCGGTTCGGCCAATTTGCCGTTGCGAATCATGAAGCCTTCGGCTGCTGCAAAGGTAAACATTTCGCCGTTGGTTTGTCCTCCCAACATCCGTACTGCATAGACTCCTTCCTCAATGTCGCCCACCATTTCATCGAAAGAATGTGCGCCAGATTCGATCGCAGTATTAGTCATCCGTACCAACGGCATAAAAGTAGCGCTCAAGGCCCGAGCATTTCCCGTCGGAGCTTCGCCCATTTTGCCCGCAGTCTCGCGATTGTGCATTCTCGCTGCTAAAACTCCATTTTTAATTAAATGCTTGCACTGAGCTGGCACTCCTTCGTCGTCGTATTTCAAAGTTCCCGGCAATCCCGGCAAAGTTGCATCGTCAATTACGTTCAATTGTTCGATCGCCACAGGCTTGCCCAAAGTCAATAATTCCTGCATTTTCGGGTTTTCGTAAATGCCGTCAGCTTCCGACAAATGGCCGAAAGCTTCGTGAATAAATACCCCCGACAAATAAGGGTCTAAAATCACTGGATACTGGCCGCCTTTGACCGGTTTTGCTTCTAATTGGCCCACAGCTCGCACCGCCGCGCTCTTAACACGATCTTCAATATTTGTCAAGACATTGTAATCCGATCGCGAATGAATCGATTCAAACCCTTGACGGACGACACCGCCTTCTCCACGGGCGATCGCCCCAAACCGCCCCGTCACGTCCAAACGCTCTTGAGCGATGCAAGTGCCTTGAGAATTCACAAAATAAGTAATCCCAAATCGATCGCTGTAACCGGCCATTGTCGTCTGAATTCGCGGGTCGAAATCTAACAGCAATTGGTTGTAAGATTCGAGCAACTTGCGTTTTTCTGCTAGAGTAATAGACCGCGGATCGCGACCGAATTCCACCGCTACATAATCTTGAATCGGAGTGACATCTGCTAGTACAGTTTTTTCGCTACCTACCAAACGAGACTGCACGACAGCTTCTTCAATCCGGGCTTTTAATTCAGCCAAACCGTTAAATGTTACAAAACTCCAGCCGCCTTTGTGACAGGCGCGGATGCCGCCGGCTAGACTGAAACTGCGGTTGACTGCATCTAACTGAGGGCCGCGAAAACTAATGGCTGTTGACTCGCTTTGTTCGAGGCGAACTTCTAGATAATCTACTCGATCGCGGTAAGGTGCGATCGCTTCCATCAACTGTTCCTGCATCAAATTGCCCCTATGAATTATTTGCGCCCAGCGCTGACAAAAATTATTGCTAACCTTATTTTAGCCAACAAATCCCGTGTTTCGGGTGCGCGAGTCTGGAGAGTGGGAGAGGGGGAGAGGGAATTGGTGTCAACAAACACGTCAAATGTAATTCCAGTCTTCTGTCTGATGATTAATGCCAGATCCCCCCTAACCCCCCTTAGGTCGGGGGGGACAAGAAGCACTCAAAGTCCCCCTTCTTAAGGGGGATTTAGGGGGATCTGGCTTCGGCTGCGAACGAAAAATACAAAAGTTTTTGACCTTAAGTTGACACCAATGGGGAGAATGTGCGAGGAAATTGAAATAAACAATTGAGATGTACAACAGCTTAGAACACACAAAACTCGTGCAGACTTGTGAAAAGCTCCGTCTGCCGGAAATCTTGCATCGGCATAGGAAAATGAAACTAAAATAAATCTATCTAAAGACTTAAAAATATAGTTGAACTGCCGACAGATGGAATACTTTAAGCTGAAAAAATTCCAAATTTCACCGTATTTAGCAGCATTTTCGGCATTAGTAGCAATTTTGGTCGGAGTTGGCATTTTAGACCGATCGGAACAAGAGCGATTTTTGCAACACAACCGCGCTAGCACGATCGATCGGCTCAGCACAGTCCGCTCAAAGTTGGAAGGTTCTTTGAATTCCCGGCTATTTTTGATCCGGGGATTGGTAGCTGACATTTCCCACAACCCAGACATCACCGCAGCCGAGTTTGCAGCTACGGCGAGAATTCTGCTGGCACAGCAAACCGGCATTCGCAACATCACTTTAGTTAAAGGGACGACGATCGCTGATATTTATCCGAAGGATGGAAATGAAAAGGCGATCGGCGTTGACTTGATGACGCTACCCAAACAGCGGCAAATGGTCAAAGATGCGATCCACACCAGAAAAACTCTGCTTGCCGGGCCCGTGCAATTATTGGAGGGAGGCGTGGCCTTCGTCAGCCGATCGCCAATTTTTCTGACCCCCGCCGACGCCGAGCCCGAAACAGGAGTTTACTGGGGGTTGATCGGTGTGATCCTCGAAAAAAATGTCCTGCTTGAGGAAGCGGGACTCAACGATCCCTCAGCCAAGGTGCAATACGCTGTCCGGGGGAAAGACGCGAAGGGAGTGTCAGGTGAGGTGTTTTTCGGCGACAACTCGATTTTTCAGAACAATCCGGTGGTGTTGGAAGTGATTTTGCCCAACGGTTCCTGGCAGTTGGCAGCAATTCCCGCAGGAGGATGGCCCGAGAATTCGCCACGGCGGGGGTGGTTGCTCTCAGGAGGTGGCTTGCTGGCAGTTTTGAGCGGGGTGGCGGTTTTTACGGGGATGTACGGCCTATCGATGCTGCGATCGAGCGAAGCTAAGTACCGACAACTGGTTGAGAACGCTAACAGCATGATTGTGCAGTTAGACAATGAAGGCAAGATTACTTTTTTTAATGAGTTTGCGGAAAATTTTTTCGGGTATTCACAAGCAGAAATTCTTGGCAAAAGTGCGATCGGCACAATTGTAGATCCGGCCACATTGTCGGAAAATCAGTTAGTCATAATGATTCGAGACTGTGTGGCACAGCCGGACAAATACTTCAAACACGAAAATGAAAACATCCGCCGCAATGGGGAAAAAGTCTGGATAACCTGGAGAAACAAACCTGTGGTCGATTCCAAAGGGCGATCGATCGGGCTGCTGTTCGTCGGTACAGACATTAGCGATCGCATCCTAGCAGAAGCCGCGCTGCAAGCGAGCGAATCTCGCTATCGGGCAATTATTGAAGACCAAACCGAACTTATTTGCCGTTTCTTGCCCAGCGGAGTTGTGACTTTTGTCAACGATGCCTACTGCCGCTATTTCAATAAATCGCGATCGGAGCTGATCGGCAATTCTTTTATGCCTTTGATTTGGGAAGAAGATAGAAACTTTTGCAGCGATATTTTCAATTCTTTAAGCCTACAAAATCCCGCTATTACCTGGGAACACCGCGTAATTCTCGACACGGGCGAAATTCGCTGGATACAGTGGACTGACAGAGCAACTTTTGACGATCGAGGTGCGGCGATCGAATACCAAGGAGTGGGGCGCGACATTAGCGATCGCAAACAAGCTGAACTCGCCCTGCAAGCTTCAGAAGCAGAATTGCGGGCATTGTTCGCTGCCATGAACGACGTAATTTTTGTGTTCGATATTGAGGGACGCTATCTAAAAGTTGCCCAGACAAATCCCGAACTTTTGTACAAGCCACCGACGGAAGTTATAGGTCAAAAAATTCACGATCTATTCGATCCAGAAACAGCAGAATTTTTTTTGGAGCAAATTACTATCGCTGTCTCTACTAATCAAACTTTGAATTGTGAATATCACCTGGAAATTGGCAGCGAACAAAAGTGGTTTGCTGCTACCATTTCGCCAATGAAAGACAACACGGCTTTGTGGATTGCCCGGGACATTACCGAGCGCAAGCAAGCTGAAAATTGGTTGACAGGTCAAAAACAAATTTTAGAAATGATTGCTCAGGACGCAACTCTTGGCGATACTTTAAATACTTTAATTAAAATTATCGAACAGCAATCTAAAAATGTCATGGGTTCGATTTTGATTCTAGCTCCAGACGGCAAACATTTGCTGCACGGAGCCGCGCCCAGTTTGCCAGAAAGTTATAATGCTGCTATTAATGGAGTAGCCATCGGCCCGAATGTCGGTTCTTGCGGCACTGCTGCCTATCGCTGCGAACAGGTGATCGTTACAGATATTGCCAGCGATCCTTTGTGGCAAGACTTTCGAGATTTAGCCTTGAGTTTTGGACTGAGAGCTTGCTGGTCTACTCCTATTGTCTCATCTGGGGGTCAAGTTTTGGGAACTTTTGGTATGTATTACGCCCAACCGCGCACTCCCCAAAATTTTGAGCTGCAATTGATAGAATCTGTCAGGCATTTAGCGGGAATTGCGATCGAGCGGAAACAGGCAGAAGAAAGTCTCAAACAGCTCAATGAAGAACTAGAAAATAGAGTCGAACAAAGAACTGCTCAATTGATGCAAACAGAAGAACGCTGGCAGTTAGCACTCAAAGGTAACAATGACGGCATTTGGGATTGGAACTTGCAAACAGGAGAAATATTTCTGTCCGATCGATTTAAAGAAATCACGGGATACGAACACATCCCCATGCTCGATTACTTTGACGAATGGAACAGAAACACGCATCCCGATGATTTAGATTTAGTAATGCAAGCTTTCCAAGACCATTTAGACAAAAAAACGCCGCATTACATCACCGAATACCGCTTGTGGTGCTACAACAGCACCTACAAATGGATACTCAGTCGCGGACAAGCTTTGTGGGATGCATCTGGAAAAGCTGTCCGCATTGTTGGTTCAATTACTGACATCACGGAGCGCAAAGAAGCAGAGGAAGCACTGCAAAAAAGTGAAGCAAAATTCCAAAAGCTGTCGGCTAATTTGCCGGGAGTAATTTATCAATGTTTGCTTGGTGGAGATGGTTATTTAAGTTTCCCTTACGTCAGTCCTGCTTCCCTAGAAATGTTTGAGCTAGAACCAGAAAGTCTTCGTAAAAATGCGGCTTTGCTAATAGATTTGGTTCATCCCGACGACCGCCAAGATTATAACGAATCTGTTGCTATTTCAGCGCAAACTTTGCAACCTTGGTACTGGGAAGGACGGTTCGTGCTGCCTTCAGGAAAAATTCACTGGTTTCAGTCAATTTCGCGTCCTGAAGCTAAAGCAAACGGCGATATTCTTTGGGACGGTATCACTATTGATATTACGAATCGCAAACAAGCTGAGTTAGCTTTGCAAGAGAGCCAGCAGTTTATTCAAAAAATTGCGGATGCTACTCCCGGCATTTTGTATCTTTATGACTTGGAAGAACAGCGAAATGTCTATGCTAATTCTTCTATGGGCACGCTTCTTGGCTATACATTTGATGAAATTAAAGCGATGGGTTCATCACTAATGACTCAGTTAATTAACCCCGAAGATTTGCCAAAAATTTTGGAATATCACGCGAGCTTTGCAGAAATTAAAGATGGCGAAATCAGGGAAATTGAGTACCGGATGCTGGCAGCAAACGGTGAATGGTTTTGGCTGCAAAGTCGGGATACTATTTTTAGCAGAAATTCTCAGGGTCAGTCAAAGGTAATAATTGGATTTGCCCAGGATATTACGATTCGGAAACAATCAGAGGAAGCTCTGCGACAAAGCGAGGCGCGAGAAAGAGAAAGAGCTACAGAGCTAGAGTCAGCGCTGCGGTCATTGCGCTCTGCTCAATCTCAACTCATTCAAACTGAAAAAATGTCTTCTTTGGGTCAATTAGTTGCAGGCATCGCCCACGAAGTTAATAATCCGGTTAACTTTATTCACGCTAACATTGCTTATCTACACCAGTATACTACACAGTTGCTGGATCTGGTGAATCTTTACGAACATGAGTATCCCGAACCTAATGCAAAAATTGTCGATCGCATTGCAGAGATTGATTTGGATTTCATGACTGAGGATCTAAGAAAACTTGTAGGTTCGATGCAGGTGGGAACCGATCGCATCCGGCAAATTGTGCTGTCGCTGAGAAATTTCTCGCGGCTGGACGAATCGGCAATGAAGCCTGTCGATATTCACGCGGGAATTAATAGCACTTTGTTGATTTTGCAGCATCGCTTAAAGAGTCACGATAGGCGCCCGGAAATAGAAGTAATTAAGGAGTTCGGGAAACTGCCACCGGTGGAGTGCTATGCCAGCCAACTGAATCAAGTGTTTATGAATATTATTGCTAATGGAATTGATGCTATTGAAGAACAATATCACAAGTTGTCAGTTCCAGAAGCAGCGACTAAGAGCGGCCGGATTGTGATTTGCACTGGTGTCACGGCCCAGGGCACTGTGAGGGTGGAAATTTCGGACAACGGTACGGGGATTCCGCAGGCGGTGATCGATCGCATTTTTAACCCGTTTTTTACGACAAAAGCTGTGGGGAAAGGTACTGGCTTGGGAATGTCGATCGCGCACTCGATTGTGGTAGAAAAGCACAAGGGCAAGATTGACTGTTTCTCCCAAGTCGGAGGCGGAACGACTTTTGCGATCGAAATCCCGATCGGCAAAACCTATCTGTAGGTTCCTTAGGTACGTTGTTGCGCTTCAGCGCTCTTTCATAGATCGTCGAAGAGCGCTGAAGCGCAACAACGTACCTTTATGTAATGTGACAGCGGGGAGCGAGAAGTGGCTAGCTGACGCACCCTACAAATCAGACTGTCAACTGTCAACTGTCAACTGTCAACTGTCAACTGTCAACTCTTCCGAATGCTATAGCGACTAAGATAGATTCACGCTGCTGAGAAAGCGGTGCTGCATGAAACCTTTAATTGTATAAAAACTGACATGATGGGATTAATCCTGGAAGCGATCGCAGCAATGGGACAGAATGTCCGCTGGATGTCTTGGAATTTGTTTTTAGGTTTAGTACCGCTGGCGTTGAGTTTTTGGCTCTTCCGCAAACCTCGATCGCGCTGGCTGCTGTGGGGTACGTGGGTTCTCCTGGGCGCTACTTTTTTGCCTAGCACGCGCCATGTTGTGTCCTATCTCAAGCACATTGTGCAAGATGTGGGTACAACTTACGTTTTGGGGGCGATCGCAATTACGCTAGCACTAATGGCTTTAGATATCTGGGTGCTGCGACAGCGCGGAGTTCGCTCTCTCCGCTGGTGGGGCGGTTTTTTCTGGTTTATCGCGTTTTTGCCCAATGCACCCTACGTTTTAACTGATATCATTCACCTGATCGAGCAGATTAAAGAGGGGAACTCGGTGTGGGTGGTGACATTGGCGCTGATTCCGCAGTATCTGGTGTTTATGTTGGCGGGATTTGAGGCCTATGTACTGTCGGTGATGGGTTTGGGTTACTATCTGAAGCAACAGGGTTGGGGTAGATTTATTCTGGCAACGGAGATAACTATACACGCACTTTCGGCGATCGGCATTTATTTAGGCCGATTTATCCGGTTCAACACTTGGGACATTCTGGCGAATCCCGATGCGTTGGTTAACACCGTCATGAATGATTTGATTGGTAAGCGTCCGGTTGTAGTAATGGCTGCAACATTTGTCGTTATTGCTGTTTTGTATTGGGTACTCAAGCAAGTTAGTTTGGGGATTAGCCACCGATTTTACTACAATCTATCGTCGTCGGAGTCGATCGGCGAAACCACCACTTCTCCCGATCCCATAGATTTAAGATTTTAGATTTACCCCACAACTAACCTACAAACTGTTTGCGTCTCCACGACTTAAATCGGAAAACAAATATTCCTCTGTGAGTGACATCATCTCCGGTAAAATAACCGCGATCTGGTTGGTAGTGAGGACTTTAGTCCTCTGATTTTCATGAGGACTAAAGTCCTCACTACAAACCAATTTAATTGTAGTCGTGACCGCGCACCTCATAGGAGACCAATCTCTTCCCTAAACTCCCAAATAAATTACTGCGACAATGGAGAATCAAACTTGATATGTTAGAACAGTTGAAGTAGTTTTGCAAACAGTAAAGATGAATCGATTTGACCGTCAGTTGTGGGAAAGATTTATTGCGATCGCTCAGCCTTACTTTTATCCTTTAGAGCCTGGAGGAGGCAGGGTTTTTCTGGGATTAGTAGCGCTGTTATTAATATTTCTGTTCGCTGCTATGTTTGTACTCGTTAGTATTGTATGTTTGGGGGGTGCCGCTCTTTTTCCGGATTTTGTCAATAATATTGCTGCTGGGTTAGTTAGTTTGTTGCAGCAGATTATTGATTCCCCGACAATTATCATTGTTGCCTTGATGCTAATTATTCCTTTGAGCGCTTTTTGGTTTTTTAAAGGCAGATTGATAGCGCATTGGCAGTCGTGGTTTTTTTTAGCTTTATTGCTGTTATTGTCCCTGTCCGTAAGCGGTTTGAATGTAATCATTAGTTACGTCAGTAACTTTTTCAATACAGCACTGGCAAAAAAAGACCAGCTCAATTATTGGAAGTATCTTTTTGTCTATGCAGGGGTTTTTGCAGTCGGCACTCCCATTGTGGTAATTTACGGCTACATCCAAGATAAATTGAGTCTCTACTGGCGACAGTGGATGACAAATAAGTTCCTGGACAAGTATTTTAAGAATCGGGCTTATTACGAAATAAATTCACACAAGGAAATCGACAATCCCGACCAAAGAATTTCTGAAGATGTCAAATCGTTTACTCGTACAAGTTTGACATTTATGCTGGCGCTCCTGAGTTCAATAGTTAATATTATATCTTTCACGGGTATCCTGTGGTCAATCTCGAAACAACTTTCAATTTTCCTGATTGTCTATGCTATGTTGGGGACGACCGCCAGTCTGATTTTTGGTCAAAAATTAGTGCCTCTGAATTTCGAGCAACTTAAACAAGAAGCTAATTTCCGCTACGGACTGGTTCACATTCGCGACAATGCTGAATCCATTGCTTTTTATGGAGGGGAAGAGCGAGAATCGATCCAAATAAAGCAGCGGTTCGTGGAAGTATTCCGCAATTTTAATTTGCTAATTGGCTGGCAGCGAAATTTGGATTATTTTACAACTGGATATGGGTATGCTGTGGTGATTATTCCGGCTTTGTTTCTCGCTCCTGCTTATTTTGCCGACACAACCGATACGATTCAGTTTGGAGACATCACTCAGGCGGGTTTTGCTTTCCGTCAGGTTTTAGCCGCTTTTTCACTGATTGTCAGTCGCATTGAACCCCTTAGTTCTTTTGCAGCTAGTATCAATCGTTTAACTGTATTTACAGATACTTTGGAAGCAAAAAAGGCGGTATCTCGTGCCGGAGGAACTACTATAGATGTCGTAGTAGATTCTCAGTTGATGCTGAAACAGGTTACTTTAGATACTCCGAAGCATCAAAAGACTTTGATTAAGGATTTGTCGGTAGCGGTGTCGCCGGGAGAAGGACTGTTAATTGTCGGTGAAAGCGGTTCTGGGAAGAGTTCTTTGCTGCGGGCTATTGCGGGTTTGTGGGACTCGGGAACGGGTCGTCTGGCGCGGCCGGAATTGGGAGAAATGCTGTTTTTGCCGCAGCGTCCTTATCTGATTTTGGGCAATTTGCGATCGCAACTTCTTTATCCCAATACCAGCAGCGAGGTTGATGAGGAACAATTGCGCTGCGTTTTGGCATTAGTCAACTTAGCAGATTTGCCGGACAGATTGGGCGGTTTTGATGAGGCTTTAGATTGGGTCGAGATTTTGTCCCTGGGAGAACAGCAGCGTTTAGCTTTTGCCAGATTGTTGTTGACGAAACCGCGATATGCTATTTTGGATGAGGCCACAAGTGCTTTGGATTTGAAGAACGAGCAACTTTTATACGAACAGTTGCAAGCAACTAAAACTACATTTGTGAGTGTGGGCCACCGATTGAGTTTGTTGAAATATCACCAGCAGGTTTTGGAACTTTTGGGTGATGGGAGTTGGCGACTGCTTTCGACCGAAAAATACCGCGATAGTACGAAGGTTTTTGGCTGATACAGCGCTGGTTTCAAAAATTGTGAATTTACTCGGTTTTTAGTTTTTGGTTCGTGCTGGGTGGCGGTACGGTTGGAGATTTATCGCGCAGGTGCTACAGATTAATCGCTCATCGCCTTGCCTCCACTCTACAAAATTTCGACGCTTGGTTGCATTCTTTTTTTGAAGTGGTATCAAAATGGATAATTTGGGTATTGTAAAACTTCATTCAGTTTGTAAGCATAAGTAATCAAGCATGGTATTATGTGGTCAGGAGGTTGAGAATGCAGCTAACAGAACGTCACATCATT